>JAQCGA010000053.1 GCA_027619145.1 bacterium
GATCCGAATCGTACTCATCGCCGTCACATCCGTCGTATATTCCGGAATATCAAAACTCACCCGCACGTGGCTCTGCGCCGCCAGGTGGTAAATCTCGTCCGGTTTCAGCCGGTAAAGCAATCGGATCAGATTCGTAGAATCCGAAATATCACCATAATGCAAAAAGAGACGTACACCGTTCACGTGGGGGTCTCGATACAGATGATCAATCCGAGACGTGTTAAACGTGCTCGCTCGCCGAATAATGCCGTGGACTTCGTAGCCCTTCTTCAGCAACAACTCCGCGAGATACGACCCGTCCTGTCCCGTGATTCCCGTAACCAAAGCTTTTTTCATGCAAACCCTCTCTTGAGGCATAATCTCTTTTGCTTTCAATCGGTTAAGCAAAGTCAAACAAAGTTACAAACCTTATTCTTCAGGGTCAAGAGAAAAGACGTAAAAACGCAACCGAAGAGACCGACGTACGACGCAAAAAACATCGGCTACAATTCCGGTATCTGAAACATCTCCAGATCCTCTACCTTCCACGGAACTGTCAATTCTCCAGCCTCCATCAGCTCTTTTGCCCGCTCCACCATCTTCAGCGCCCGCTCCGAAACCTCCCCCCGCGTATGCGGCATCCCGCTCAACCCGGTAGCACCTTCCGCAATCCCCATCCACCGATGACCCGCCTGAAGTTGACCCGCCTGCGCGTCCCGAATGGCCTCAAATACCGCCACATCAATCCGCTTCAGCACACTCACCAGCACGCGACCCGGAGCCAGGTCGTCCTGGTCCAGATCCGCCCCAATCACCCACACTTTCCGGGTGGACTCGCGCACCGCCTCAATCACGCCCAGACCTGTATTCCCGGCCAGTTGTAACACCACATCTGCCCCCTGCGCCATGAGCCCCTGCGCCAGTGCCTTCCCCCTCGACGGATTGTTAAAATCACCCACCGTTGCAGATACGTACGCCACCTCCCGGCCTTCCAGTCCGTTCACCGTCAGCACCCCTGCCCGAAACCCCGCCTCATAAGCCCGCACCGGTGGAATATCCATTCCCAATACGGTACCCACCTTCCCCGTCCGGCTCGTTTGTGCCGCCAGAATCCCCGCCAGGTACGCCCCTTCCTGCGCCTTGAAATCGTAGCTCGCAATATTTTCCCCATCTACCTTCCCATCCACAAAAACAAAGACCGTCTTCGGGTACAACGGTGCCACTTGCTGAACCGCGTCCATCATCAAAAACCCCATAACGACCACAACGTCTGCCCGCTGTGCCGCCAGGCTCAAATTGGGCACATAATCCGCCTGTTCGCCAGATTGAAGATAATCTCCCCGGATTCCCAGTTCAGACACAGCCCGTTGCACCCCGGTCCAACCCAGGTCATTAAACCCCTGATCACCCAACCCCGCCATATCCATCACCATCACCACCCGAAACGGGCGATCTGCCCCCTCCTCCGCTTTCTCTCCCGAATCGCAGCCCAAACAAAACAATACCGCCAGCAAAACAAACGCGCGCGCCATCAATCTCTCCTCCTGTCAAAGTCATCGTCGATCTACAAGACAGCAAAAGATGAATCCCTGCCCACCAAAAGTCAAGCGCGATCAAAATCGGACCTAACCCCCCTGCCCCCTTCCCTGCAAAGGAAGGGGGAGCAAAGCGTTGGCCAGCAATAAGGTCTGCACAAGCAACGCTTCCTCCCCGCTCCGGGGAGGGGCCGGGGGAGGGGTTCCCCAATATCCGACACCGACAAGATATGGTAGCGGTGCCCGCCTCACCGTAGAAGTTGAACACGGAGACCTGGTCCTGGCATCCTCTCAAAATACCAGAAGCTGATTCTTTCCCCACACCAGCGGGGCCTTTTCCTATTTTCCTCTTGCGCACCTCCTGAAGCGGCCGTATTTTCTACGCAGGTGGCTTATGCAATTGACATTGTCAATTGTCAATTTTTCGATCCAGAGGAGGTTTCGTATGGGGTTTATGCAGGTCTATCGGGTGGGTACCACGGGTGGAGATTCGGCCCTGGGGAAAATTTCCCGTTTGTTAACCGGGGAAGGCATTGACTCCGAAGAACTGGGTAGTCGGCAACCCGAAAACGGTTGCGTGCTCATTGACCTGATGGCGGGCGAAGACAATGTGCGCAAAGCCGCTGCAGCCGTACCGCAACTCCCCATCATCCTGGTTACCAGCACAGCCGGGCTGGGATCTCGGCAGCTCGGGCTTGCAGACGAGCTTGTCTCCCCAGACCTGCCGGAACAGGAAATTGTACGCCGGGTACAGTGCATGCAAAACCTGGCCCTCCGGCTTGTGGAAGAAGTACCCAGCCCCACACAGACCCGAATTTTGCTTGACGGTCAAACAGAAGGCGACGACGCCAACCTCAAAGGCCTCGCCAATATTCTAAAAGAAGCCGAAATTGAATGGGAACCGTTAAAAGAGGAAAACGATCGAGAAAACACCGGGATCGTTTATACTCACTACCGGCGCCATTCTTATGCCCGAATGCTCCAGGCAGACTATCCGGGCTACATCCACATCCAGATGGCTCAAACGCCGGAGTTACGCACAGAAGCCCTTACAGTAGGCGATATTTCCTACACCCCCAAAGCCACACCCGATGAAATCTTAACCCGTCACCACCGATTTGTGGACATGCTGGACCGCCTGCGCAACCCGGATACCCACCGCACCCTCTCCAAAGAAGACAGCGCGGTGAACGTCCTCTTCGTAGGTGACCGCAACGTGGGGAACACCTTGCGCGTCAAGCTCGAAGGTAGCTTCAACTTCAAAACAATGGCCGGTGTCGCAGGCGGCATCGCCGAATCCCGAAAACACCGCATCGTCCTCATCCACCTGGGTGCCAAAGAAGACGCCAAAGAACGCTTCACCTTCCTGCAGGCTCTCCTCAAAACCAAAAATCATCCGGCCCTGGCCCTCCTTTTCTTCAAACCCGCACCCGATCAAATCAAAGACTTCTGTGGAAAAACCGGTGTGGCCATCATCGAATCAGCCAACGGCGATGAAGTCCCTGAAGCCCTGCTCGCCTTGAACGCATAGCCATGAAAGGCCGCTTGGTCGGCCTTTCATCAAAAACAGCAAAATCATCCATTTTGTAATCTCCGTCACAAAAATCTTGCTGTGAAGATCACAGACAGGACCTCATAGAAGTATTATTTTATACTTAGTTGTTTCCAGGTATCACAATTCGATCGAAAATTTCTGTCAAGATTCGGTCGAAAACCACACAAAACGAGATAGGCCAATACACTTTTTATGATAGTTTAGACCGTTGAACCAGTCTTTTTTTCATCACCTCTTCAGTTAAGGAGTACTTATATGCGACGCTTCTGGATCTCTCTCCTGGTCGCTCTTGCGTCCTTGCACCTGTTGAATATCGAGCAGCCATCCGCACAGGACGCCGCGCAAACCCACCTGGAGGGCCGAATCTCTGAGGTCCGCCCCTTTGGTGACACACAGGGCCTTACCCTCCAGAGTCCGCCACCTGTTCCTCTGGCGGACAACGCCTCCCTCCAGGACGAAACCGGAGCCCCCGTTGCTCTTACGGACCTGGCCGACCGTGTCTTTGAAAATCGAGATCAACTCCGGGTCACCGTAGACCTGAACGCAAACGGTGCGGTCGAACGCCTGATCGTCGTGGGCCTGGAAGCTCCAGCCCCGGAATCTCTGGGAGAAAACCAGAAATCTTTTACCCTCTTTTTTGTGGACACTTCCCAGCGCACACTCACCCCCAGCCCCCTGCCTTTCATCGAAGTTACCCCCACTACCGTGGAAACGCGCGGCACCCGAATCCTGGGCCAGGACGGTGCCAGAATCACCCTGAGCGACCTGCAGCCTGGCACCCTGGTAGACATTGTAGGTGCCCAGGGCGCATCCAACTTTATTGCAGCAGAAATCCACGTCCTTCAAATCGTTGAAACCCGCTACTTCGGCGGCATCATCGTGCGCATCGAACGGGAGAGCAACACCCGGGGCACACTTTATTTTAAAAGAGACAATGCCCAATGGGTGGACCGGCGTGCCAACATTTACCTGAACGGTGAAAACCTTGGATCAGGCCTTCAATTTGTTGCGGACATCCTCAACGGCACCAGCGAACCGGTTACCGTAGCCCTTTCCGAACAAAATGCCTTTGAGCCCAACGGCAAGTGGGGTCGTGTGGACGTTGAAGTGGGCAAAACATTCCTGGGTACGCAATGGAACAATGACCGCGTTACCTTCCAGCTTCCCGGAAATTCAGACGAAGCCGTCCAGATCCCTTCCGAAGGAGACGACGGTAGCCAGCTATACCCTGCGCAGGCTTCTTTCCCAGTAGACGAACACACCAGCCTGATGGACTGGTCCGTAGAAGGGGGCGCGCCCCTTTCCTTTGGTGACTTGACCGAGTTCATGAATGTCTCTATCAACTTCGAGGTCGCGGGCGACCAGATTCTCAGCGCAAACCTCGGCCTCAACGAACGCCCCAGGGACGTAACCCTCACCCTCAACATTGCCTGGAGCGACCACGCCAACAATAACATTGGCTTCGAAACCAGCCCCTCCATCCGAATGGTGCGAAGCGCCCGCTTCCTGGACCTGTCTGGCAATCCTGTGGACATCCGCGAGTTCGAGAACATCCAGCACCAGGGTTCCAATGCCCTCGTAGCCGTTGTCACACTGAACGCAGATGGTACTGGTGCCGAGGCTCGCCTGGCCCAACCCGGCGTCACCGCCGGCCCAAACGAAGTGGTCGTTGGCCAGGTTGGAAACCTGCGCCTGGGATTCTGGGTTTCTCCTGAAAACAACGAAATTGGTTCCCACGGCTTCTCCGGAGTTTTCACCTCAGAAACGGTCCTGCGTGGCCCCAACGGCGAAACCCTTCCTCCGGGCCTGCTGGACAGCGGCATCCAGGTAGAAATCTCCGGTGCCTATTCGAGTGGCCAGCTCTATATGCGCAACGTAGTCGTCCTTTCCGAAATCCAACCCTTCGACGTAACCGCACGTATCCGCTTCATAGACCGGAGCAGCCAGCGGATCGAGTTTGACGAACTCCCACCTATTTTCATCGCAGACGACGCCCAGGTCTTCGACTACTTCGGAGACCCGGCCAGCCTCAGCTTCCTGGCCGAACTGCTCCAGCAGGCCGAATTGCAGCTCCGACTCACCATGGACAGCCAGACCCAGGACGGTGCACCGGCCGCTTCGCGCGTAGAAGCATTCCGCGTAAGTGAAAATGTACCGGTCTCAGACAACCAGCGCCTCATTCTGGGTGGACGCATCGATGCTTTCAACCACCCGAAGCAGGTGATCCCGCAGGGATTGACACAGGTGCAGTACAACAACAACACATCGGTACTGGATGTGTTGGGCAATCCGATTCACCCCAGCGAACTGCAAGAACGGGTCCAGGTCCGTGTGATTGGCCAATCCATTTCTCGGGAGAAACAAAACCAGTGGGATGATGCCCGCACCTATTTTGTAGAACGCATCGAAGTCCTCGGCGGCATCGTTACCGAATACCGCGGTGTTCTTTCGCAAATAGACGGCAATACCCTGATCTTTCGTGCACCTCAGCCCCTCCTGATAACATCCCAAACAGACCTTCGCGAAGAAACCAACTTCAACATCGACCTGTTCACCCTCGCAGATCGCATCCGCAACGAAGGTGGACTGCGCCTCTGGCTGGGTGCAGACTTCTTCTCTCCTGGCACGCCGCAGGTCTGGTGGGCCCGCGTGATGCGCTCAGATGAACCCGCGCCATCTCACCTGTCAAACAATGATCTCATTGCCTTCTTCGTAGAAGTCAACGAAGAAAACCGAACCATTGTGCCTGCGCCTATTCCGCCCATTACCCTGGGCGACAATACGGCAATCACAGACCGGTCCGGTCAGGAGTTGGCCCGCAGTGTCCTCGTCCCCGGTGCCCAGATTTCTGTTCTGGCCGAAGAACGCAGCGGAACGCTGCTGGCCTCCGAAGTCCAGGTAGAAAACGTGCCCGAATTCTTCGAATTCGTTGCCCCTGTGGATTATATCGACGAATTGTCTCGAAGCATCCACTTCCAGGTCCCACCGTTCATCACTGTAGCCCAGGACGCTCACATTACAGACCTGGAAGGCAACGCCGTTACCCTGTCCGAATTGCGGCAGTTGTTGTTCAACATAGACTTCGATGATCGTATTCTGGGAATTGTCCAATCTCCAGACAGCCCCTCCGATGCGCCCATTGCAAATGCCGTGCGCATCCTGAACCCCAATGCCTTGCTCGATCTGGTAGACGATGAATTCATCATCTTCATAGACAATCCCAGCTTCCGGATTGGCGTGCAGAACCGCCGCCTGGAGCCCTCACCTCTCCCGCCCATATCTCTCGCGGTAGATGCAGATATCCGGGGTCTGGACGGCCAGCCCATCGAAATTTCCGCCATCTCGCCCGGCAGCCGAATTCACGTCCTCGGCCAGGATTCACAGGGCCGCACCCTCATCACCGAACTCCGGGTCGTGGGCGGCCGCTCCTTTACCGCAGAAGCCACTCTGGGCGAAATCGACGTTGCCAATCGGCTCATTTCAGCAGCGCCCGATCCATCTCTCAGGGTGAATCCACGCGCCTATATTGAAGATGCAGACGGGCGGGTCATCACCCTGAGCATCCTTAATGACTTCCTCCGCCGCGAGCCCAATTTGCTGCTCGCCATTCAAATCAACCCCTACGAACAGAGCGTTTCTGCCCTCCGGCTCATCGACCCCAAATTCGGCTTCGGTCCACGCTACGACCAGACCATTGTAGAAGGCGATCAGATAGAAATCGACGTGGAAAACAGACAAATCGTTTTCCGGCCCGAACCACCGGCCAAAGTAGCTGAAACCGCACGCATCACCGGGCCGGAAGGCGAGACCTTTACCCTGGCAGACCTCGAACCAGGCATGCGCGTCTTTGCACGCGGCGAAGAATTCGGAGACGACACCATTGTTACTGCCCTCACCGTCATTCCCCGCGTAGACAACATCCAGGTCTTTGTGGAAGCCGGAGACTTTGACGAAGAAGGCGTTGCCAACGATGTGGTCGTTGACGTTCACGACCAGAACGGCAATCCTCTTTCCCTGCCTGTACGCTTCTTTGTAGACTTCAGCCCGCCCGTGGAAGGCCGCAGTGGGTACGTGTTTAACAATCTGCCCCCCGGCCCACACGTAGTAGAAGCCAAAGTGCCTTCTATTCCAGAACTCTTTGCCCGGGCCAGAATCTTCATCAGCGCCACAGGATCCAGCTTTAACGTGGCAGAGACCCGGCCAGCGGCCAATGCCACCGGCGTACCCACCTTAACAGATCTCTCCATCATCTTCAGTGAACCCGTGCGCCAGTTCGGGGACTTCATCTCCATTTCCGGTGCCCTGAACCCACCGCCCGCATCCGGCGACCTGGGCGAATCGCTCGAAGTTGAAAACGACGGAAAAACCCTCATCTTCCGCAACGTGCAACTGGCGGAAGCCACAGACTATACCCTGGACATTTTCTCCGCGACCAGCCGGTCTGGCAATACACTGAAGCCATTCAAAATTCAGTTCAGCACGGGTGGCCAGTTGGCCAGGCTGGGTAGCATGGCCGGTTCGGTCTCTCTTACGGACAACCTGCTGTTCATCGGCACAGTCCGCCTCTTCAACTCGGAGAACAAACCCGTAGCGGAAGCCTCGCTGGGACCCAACGGAGAATTCTCCCTCACCGGAATCTTTGCGGACACATACCGCGTCTCTGCCCAGGTGAGCGCCGAAGACGGTCGCTCCACCAGCGGATTTATGGATGCCAATGGCGATGGTCAGCCAGACGTGTTGACGTTGAGCGATGGAGAAACCCTCGAAAACCTGAACCTCTCGCTCACCTTGCCCACACGGGCACAACCCGGTGAGGCAGGACCAAACGCCAATGCCGAAATTCTACTGGACCTGGACACGCGCAATGGCAACCAGGAACTGGACAACCTGAACGTCTTGCCCGATAGCGAAATCCGGGTGGCCGTATATGCCAAAGACGTGCAGGATCTGCTTGGCTTTAATATGTTCATCAGCTACGATACCACAGCCGTATCTTTCAAAAGTGTTAGCGACAAGACCGGCAGCGAAGAGAATTTACTCCGGTCCAACGGAGGCACAGCTCTTACGCTCCCGCCCACCGTTCTTGCAGGTAGCGTCGAATTTGCTGGCGCAATTATGGGGCCCACAGGAGACAACACAGCCTCTGGGAGCGGGTTGCTTGCCGAGTTCCGCTTCCGTGCCAAACGCAATTTCTCCTCTCAAACCGAATTCCTGGTACCCCGGGTCATTCTGGAAAGTCGCTCAGCCTCAGACACGTTCGACGCCCTGGCCCGTGCAACCATCAGCCCCTCCACAGACCGTACTATCCTTCGGCTCACAGCAGATCCAGACACCATTCCAGCAGACGGCCAGTCCGGCACCACCCTCCGGGCCGAACTGCGCAATACCGAAGGTGAAACCATCACAGACGAAGTCACCGTACAATTCCAGGTGGTCTCCGGAGAAGGCAGGCTCTCGCAATCTGAAGTCACCACGTCCAGCGGCGTTGCCGAAACCCGACTGGTGGGCACAACCGCTGGTCACGTAACCGTAGAAGCCAGCACACGCGGGATCAACGAACAAGTCACCATTGTACTCGAAGAAGCCGAATCTCCGTTTGGAGATGGCTCCTGGTACCTGGACCTCAACGCCTCGGCTGGAGACCAGGAAAAACGCGAACTGAACGGTGTAAAAGCCGGTCAGGAGTTTACCGTTGAGCTCATCAACACCCAGGGCATCACCAATTCACTCGGCGGCGCCGTCCGGATCCAGTTCGATCCAGAAAAGCTCGAGCCGCTCACAGACTCGATTACAGGCATCACCGGCCTGCTCGGGTCACCCACAGTTGAAGACGGTCTTCTCCGGTTCAGTCTGGCCAGCCTTTCCGGCGTGCCCGTAACCAGCGGCCATTTCGCGGAAGTCAAGTTCCGGGCACTGGACGGTTTCTCCGGGGACACGCGCATCACATTGGTCTCGGCGGAAATTGGAAATGCTGAAACCTTCGAACAGATCGCCTCAGAGCCCAATACGTCCATTTTCATCAGCAGTTCTGGCGGCTCTGGACCCACGCCAGACTTTGACGGCGATGGCGAAGTCGCCTTCCGAGACTTCGTGATGTTCGCACAAAAATACGGATCTGCCGAAGGAGACGGCCGCTTCGAACCCCAGTTCGACCTGGATTCAGACGGCGAAGTCGCCTTCCGAGACTTCGTACTCTTTGCACAAAATTACGGCAAGTCGGCTTCCGAGTTCGTACCCCCGGGCAGTAAAATTGCCCTGGGAAAAACCGCCCTGTCCAGCGCCTCGCTTCACCTGGTGCCTGCCGCAGGACAAACCTCCGGTGAAGTAACGCTTCTCGTAAATCTCACCGATGCACAAAATATTTCCGGATACGACCTGCACGTGCAATACGATCCGAACACCCTGGAATGGATCGGTGCACAAAGCCTCGCGCCGTCTCGCTTCTCTGGGGATCCGGTTGTACACCACACAGCAGGAGCGTTGACGGTAGCCGACATGTTTTCCTCCAGCACAACCCTCCAGGGAGAAAGCGGCCTGGTCCGCCTTCGCTTCCGCATCCTGGACGAAACCCTCCCGGGACGCGTTGAAATTTCCCAGGCTCTGGTTGCAGACGGCACCGGCCTGGTCAGCACCCTGCCGGGCGTACGTGCATCTGAACTACGCGCCCTGCCGGAAACCTTCGCACTCAACCAGAACTATCCCAACCCTTTCAATCCGGAAACGGTGGTCCCATTTGCCCTCCCGCAGGCAGGCAAAGTGCGCATCGCCGTTTACAATATTCTGGGCCAGGAAATTCGAACCCTCGTCCAGGGCGTCAAAGAAGCTGGATTCCACCGCATCACCTGGGACGGAAAGGACGCCCACGGCCGGTCCATCTCCAGCGGCCTCTACTTCGTCCACATGGCCACACCCGGATTCACAGACGTCCGCAAAATGATGCTCCTCAAGTAGTCTTCCGGGCATAAAAGAGGGCGGGCCGACAACATCGTCGCCCCGCCCTCTTTTTTATTTACCATTTCCCAACCTAACTACTTTCCACATCATCCCCACCCACTTGAACCCTTGTTTTTCTTTGCGTCTTTGCGCCTTTGCGTGAGACCAAAAAGACTTTCTGCAACCAGCGTACGATATCCTACACGTACCCTCGCGCCACCTCCATCGCCACCCGGTACGGATCTTTCCCTCCACCACAAACCTCCGCCACAGCCGCCTCCATCTCACCGGCATCCCACCGCGCATCCAGTCGCGCCAGCACCACTTCTCGCAACCGCTCCTTCACCTCGCGCTTTGCCTGCACTCCACGCAACCGCGCCAGCCTTCCGCCCGTATTCAGGTGCACCCGGTACGCCTCCAGTTTCTCGAACACGTCCTCTACACCTCTGCCTTCGGTCGCCACTGTGCGCACCAGCGGCGTCTCCCACCCATCCATCTCGCCCTGGCCGTGAACCATCTCGCCCAATTCACGAACCAGCGTATCCGCACCCGGTCGATCCGATTTATTTAACGCAATCACATCCGCAATTTCCAGCACACCCGCCTTCAGCACCTGGATCTCATCCCCAGATTCAGGCACCAGAACCAGAACCACGGCATCCACCTGATGCACCACATCCACCTCGGTCTGCCCGGCCCCGGCCGTTTCCACCAACACCACCTCTTTGCCCATCGCCTCCATCACCCGCACCGCATCCTGCGCCGCCCGGCATAACCCACCGGCCTGTCCGCCGTTTCCCATGCTCCGAATGAACACCCCCGGATCTGCCGTCAACGCCTGCATGCGGATCCGGTCACCCAACAACGCACCCCCGGTAAATGGACTCGTAATATCCACCGCAAGCACCCCCACACTGTTTCCCGCCCGCCGAAAACACGCGGCCAACCGG
The DNA here is from genome assembly GCA_027619145.1 of bacterium. Next base: position 10,953 of record JAQCGA010000053.1, read on the forward strand.
CCGGTAAGCGTACTCTTGCCTGCTCCCGGAGGCCCGGTAATCCCAACCCGGTACGCTTTTCCACTGTACGGATACAGCTCCGAAAGCAGGCCCACAACAGAAGAATCGTTCCGCTCAATCAACGAAATAGCCCGAGCCACAGACCGAACATCCCCGGCACAAATCCGGGCAGCGAGATCCGTCATAACACCGCTTCCCGAATTTGTTTTATAATGTCGCGCGTAGACGTACCCGGCCCCCAGAAATAAGCCATCCCCTGCGCTCGCAACACCTCCCGATCCTCCGGCGGCACAATCCCACCCCCCACAACCAGAACCTCTTCCACACCCTGTTCCCGAAGCAATTTCAGCACGTCTGGAAAAATGGTCATGTGCGCCCCGGAAAGTGAGCTGATCCCTAACACATCCACGTCTTCCTGAATCGCCGTAGTCACCACCTCCTGAGCCGTGCGGTGCAACCCCGTATAAATCACCTCCATCCCCGCATCCCGCAACGCACGAGCCACCACCTTTGCACCCCGATCGTGCCCGTCCAGCCCCACTTTGGCCACCAGTACTCGAATCTTTCGCTCAGACACGAACTCCCTCTCTTCACCTCAAGCAATCCTGCCTAAATGCTCGCTTTCGTGAGACTGACACATGTTATATAAATTTCTCTAAATCGTCTAAATAAAGGCATAAACCCTCCACAAAGCGCTTGTCTGCCAAAACGCTGGTCAGGACTTGACCTCAGACGGACCGATTCTCTGCAACTCTTCTTCGAGCCGCTCTGCAAGAAAAAGCTTCAGGAGGCTCTGATATGGCACATCTCGCTTATTGGCAAGGACCTTGAGCTCCGCCAACATATGCTCAGGAAGTCGCAACGATATCGTCTTCAAAGACGGTTTGAGATTCGGCAATACAAGGGGTCGCGCTTCAGACCAATCGATATAATCGGTAGAATCCGACGTTGACCAGAACTCGCGTTCCTGGTCTTCGGACGGATGCCTGGGAATCTTTTTAGTTCTCTTCGCCATAGCGTTCATAACTCCTGCGTTCTTTTCGGCTTTGATTACGAGCCGAAATCACTCGTATATGCTGCTCACGAATCGTAAATACCACGAAGAGACGACGGCCCGAATCAGCCTTGCCCAGGAGGTAGAACCTCGTTTCGGCCAAAGAGTGCCCCTCGTCAGGTCGGGCAAGCAGAGGCCGGTTAAAGAACACCTGCTCGCATTCCGCAACCGTAACTCCGTGCTTCTCCCAGTTCTTGAGGAGATTTCCCTCGTCCCAGTCAAAGCCCGTACAAGCTATAAGTCTCTCAAGGATGTCGATTGGCATATGTATATGGCAAAAATATACATGGAATCAAGGAGAAGTGCAAGATAGACCAACCTCACACTCACCGGTCCGCTCGAATGCCCACTCTCGCAGGGTTAGGCCCTGCGCCGCTTTCCCTGTTTGCGGATCACTGGAGCCAGGGCCCGAAGGGCTTCATTGACGGCGTTCCCGTCCGGAAACACGTCGAGCACCTGGGGATCGATCACAACGACGTTTGCGCCTTCAGCATACCGAACTGCCGTGACGCCACGCTTCGCGTCCGAAAAGTCATACTCGTCGCGCATGGTGTCCCGATCTGCAGGACTCGTGCGATGGTTAGGCTTTTTGTTCATATTGCCTCCGCTCCTTCCGTCTGTTCACCTCGGCCTTCGTCGCGTCCCACTCGAACAGGTAACCGGCCACTCGTTTCTCCTTAGCCCATAGCCTTCGCAGTCGATTGAAGC
>JAQCGA010000054.1 GCA_027619145.1 bacterium
CCCCTGGCACGCCCCTTGCCTCTATTCGCCTCTATTCGCCTCTATTCGCCTCTATTCGCCTCTATTCCTTCTACCCGGAGACCTTCCTCATGATGTCCCGCGTGCTCAGTTGCGCCACCCTCGGCATAGACGCCTACATCGTCCACATCGAAACAGACCTGGACCGCCAGCTCCCGGCCTTCTCCGTGGTGGGCCTCCCAGACAACGCCGTCAAAGAAAGCCGAGATCGCGTCACCGCCGCCATTCGAAACACCGGTCGCGCCTTCCCCAACCGACGCGTTACCGTGAACATGGCTCCGGCCGACATTCGCAAAGAAGGCTCCTCTTTCGACCTGCCCATTGCTGTAGGCATCCTCGCTGCCGCCGGAGACATCTCCCCCAATATCCTCACTCGTTACGCCATTCTCGGCGAACTCTCCCTGGACGGCCTGGTTCGTCCCATTCGAGGCGTCCTCCCGATGGCCGTAGAAGCCCGCCGCGCCGGCCTGCAAGGCCTCATCCTGCCCCGCGACAATGCGCGCGAAGCAGCCATTGTCGGCGGCCTGGACGTTCATCCCGTGGACGACCTGCTCCAAACCCTTGAGTTCCTCGAAGGCTACCGGGGCATCGAACCCACCTGCGTAGACATCGACGCCGTCTTCCGCCAGGCCCTGGACTACCGGGTGGACTTCCGCGATGTGCGCGGCCAGGAACACGCCAAACGTGCACTCGAAGTAGCCGCAGCCGGAGGCCATAATATCATCATGCTAGGTCCACCTGGTTCCGGAAAAACAATGCTCGCCCGTCGCATTCCCACGGTACTACCAGATCTCACCCTGGACGAAGCCCTTGAAGCCACAAAAATTCACTCCGTAGCCGGCCTACTGCCGCCGGACACCGCCGTGGTTGCCGCCCGTCCTTTTCGTTCACCACATCACACCATCTCCGATGCGGGCCTCATTGGCGGAGGCCCCCACCCGCGCCCCGGTGAAGTCTCTTTGGCCCACCACGGTGTCCTTTTCCTGGACGAGCTTCCGGAGTTCAAAAAAAATGTACTGGAAGTCCTCCGCCAACCGCTCGAAGACGGCTTTGTCACCATCGCCCGGGCGGCCATCTCCCTCACGTACCCGGCGCAATTTATGCTCGCCTGCGCCATGAACCCCTGTCCTTGCGGGTATTTCGGAGATCCCAAGCACGAATGTACATGCTCTCCTCCGTTTGTCCAGCGCTACATGGCTCGCATCTCCGGTCCCCTGTTGGATCGCATCGATATCCACATCGAAATCCCTGCCGTAGAGTACGAAGAACTTTCCGGAAAATCCAGTGGTGACACATCTGCAACCGTCCGTGAACGGGTCAACAGCGCCCGCCAGCTTCAGCTTCACCGCTTTCGAGAAAAAAAGCATCTCTTTTGCAATGCCCACATGGGGGCCCGCGAAATCCGAGACTACTGCCGCATCACTGGCAAGGGAGAAGAGCTTCTTAAAATGGCCATCACCCGTCTGGGTCTTTCCGCCCGCGCCTACGACCGCATCCTCAAAGTCAGCCGAACCATTGCAGACATGGAATGCGAAATCGACATCCAGCCGCAACACGTGGCCGAAGCCATTCAGTACCGGAGTCTGGATCGAAATTTATGGATGTAAAAAAAATGAAGAACTTGACAAATGTTACCTTATAAGGTAACATAAATGGGGAAATTACGGCGCGGTGGATATGTCTTTGTCACCTGGAAGGGAGACCATTCGCCGAAACATGTTCACGTGTACAAAAATGGCCGTTTGGCTTGCAAGTGGGACCTGGAAAATAACCTCCTGATGAAAGGCCATGCGACCCAAACGGTGCTTGCCTGGATCGCCCGCCTTTGCAAGGAAGAGCTGTTATGAAAATTCGCAACGTAAAACCAAATAACCACCGGAAATCTTTCGAAGTGCAGGTACAGGGGGAAAAACTGTCTTATCCTTATTCCAGGCTGGAAACGCCACCGGCGCCCGACGATAAAATTGTGGAACTCTACGTAGACAAAGAAATTGGCAGCGAAGGGTTCACATGCGTGCTCGAATCCGGACTGGAAAGCACGGTCCACATCGACCAGGTTCTCGAGTACAACCGGGACCCCGGGTATATGAAGGAAATCATCCTTTACAGAATTACACTTGAAGCACAAAAACGAATTGCCGCAAGCCCGCTCAGCAAACGTGAACTGATCCGCCGGCTCGGCACTTCGGCCACGCAGTTTTACCGGCTGCTCGATCAAGCTAACACCCGGAAATCTCTCGGCCAGATGCTCTCCCTGATGCATATCCTGGATTGTGATGTCGAGGTAATCGTAAAACCACGGGGTTCTGAACTCGAGCCTTGACAGGATCTCTCATGCCCGATTCACCGCTTCACCTTCTCAATACCATCTTCGGTTATCCGTCTTTCCGTCCGTTGCAACAAGAGGTCATTGACCGGGTGATCAGCGGAAAAAACGCCCTCCTCGTGATGCCCACTGGTGGCGGTAAATCCCTCTGCTACCAGATCCCTGCGCTGGTTCGCCCGGGCACCGGCATCGTTGCGTCTCCGCTCATCGCCCTCATGAAAAATCAGGTGGACGCCCTCCAGCAACTTGGAATCAAAGCCGCCGTCCTCAACAGCAGCCTCTCACCGCCTGAACGAAAAGACGTGGAACGCCGCCTCCTCGCCGGAGACCTGGACCTGATCTACGTGGCCCCGGAACGCCTCTTCACCCCCACCTTCCTCAGACTCCTGGAGCGTATCAATATTTCTATCTTCGCCGTAGACGAAGCCCATTGCATTTCTCGTTGGGGTCACGATTTCCGGCCGGACTATCTACAACTGGGTGAAATCCGCGAACGTTTCCCCAACATCCCCTGTATTGCCGCCACCGCCACCGCAGATGAACCCACCCGGCGTGAAATCCTCACGCGCCTTCACATGACGCCAGACGAAGGATTCGTAGGAGGATTCGACCGCCCCAACATCGGCTATTCCATTGTCCCCAAAAACAACGCCCGACAGCAACTCCTGCGATTTATTCAACAACAGCACCCCTCCGGAGCGGGTATCGTCTATTGTCGCGCCCGCAAAACCGTAGAGAAAACTGCACAATGGCTCACCGAGATGGGCCGCGAAACCCTGCCCTACCACGCTGGCTTACCACCCGAACAACGCCAGAAAAATCAAGATCGCTTCCTCCAGGAAGAAGGCCTGGTCGTGGCTGCTACCATCGCCTTCGGAATGGGCATCGACAAACCCAATGTCCGCTTTGTGGCCCACCTCAATGTGCCCGGAAGCCCGGAAGCCTACTACCAGGAAACCGGCCGGGCGGGTCGAGATGGGCTACCTGCAGACGCCTGGATGCTCTACAGCCTTGCAGACCTTGTGATGCTCCGTAAACTGCTCGAAAATTCTGAGATAGACGAGCAGCACCGGTGGATTGAACAGCACAAACTCAACGCCATGATCGGCTACTGCGAAACCAGTGTCTGCCGCCGAAGCGTACTGCTCACCTACTTTGGCGAACAACCAGACGCGGTGCAACAACTGCGACACTTGCCTCCATCCCGTTGAAACCTGGGACGGTACCGAGGTCGCGCAAAAAGCACTCTCCTGTGCACACCGTACCGGACAACGATTCGGCGCAGCCCATATCGTGGACGTCTTATTGGGAAAAAACACAGAAAAAATCCGCCGCTTCAACCACAATAACCTGAGCACCTACGGTATTGGAACAGACCTGAATGCCTCCGAATGGCAAGCCGTAATCCGCCAGCTCGTTGCCACCAACTTCCTCCGCGTAGATGTAGATGGATACGGCGGCCTGCAACTTACCGAATTCTGTCGACCCGTCCTGCAAGGAGAACAGAAAGTCCTTCTTCGCAAAGATCCAAAACCTCTCAAAAAAGAAAAAAAACGTCGGTCCACCTCCGGACCGGCGTCCCCAACCGACGAACCACTCTTCAATGCGCTGCGCGATCTGCGCCTCCGTATTGCCCGCGAACAGGGCGTGCCACCCTACATCATCTTCCACGACAGCACCCTCCTGAGCATGGCCCAACACTGTCCACACACGCAAGAATCCCTCGGCAACATCCCCGGCGTAGGTGCCGTTAAACTCGAACGCTACGGCGACTCCTTCCTCGAACTTCTCCGCAACCATCCTGGCGAAACGACTGAATCAAAATCGTAAACCTGCTCCTCCCCCGCCCTCCCTTTATTTTCCGCTGAATCCAATGGATTGACCTTTGAAGTTCAACTTGAAATACTCGACAAGAAATCCTGTATCTTTGGCCTGGTTCGCCAACCAGGGAAGCCAATGGGTATCTCGAGGCGGAGGGACCGGTTCGTCGATCACACAGCATGGCATCAAGACAAAGTTACATCCATACGCCTTCGCCGCCTCCATAATCATCAAATTGCAGCCGTGTGCGTGCAGACCAATCAACAAATCGAATCCTTCTGCCATAGAAGACTCGAACGACCGATCGAGTCGTGGTACCAACTCTTCGCGACCAATACGAATCCGTTGACCCGTCTCGAGGTCCTTGAATTTCGTGGGCAGCGGCTGGTTTTCAGGGTCAATAACCGTCGCATCCCATCCGCTTTTCCGAAGCAGATAGGCCAGAAAACCCTTGCCGCCTCCAATATCGGCAACCCGGCAAGGATCGAAAGTAGCAACCAGGTAACTGTGCAAGAGTTGAAAACGAAACCGCTTCAATTTCGTCAACTCGTCACCGGACTTCCGCCCCGCATCAACTACTTCCAGCCCCAAATCGCCCAACGACGGAGGGGTTGGATATTTATGGTGTCTGTGCTGATGATCGCCCTGAGAATGAGACACGAGTTCCTTTCAATTGTCTGTTGTGCGCAGTACGATCAGGTCACGGTATCCCTGTTGACCTTAACATTTCAAAACGTATCCATTTCACAATACTCGTGTGAATATACCCAATTATTGTTCTCGGATACTCAAAAATTTATCGATGTACCGGAGCATATTTTCACGCCTTCTTCTTTTTTAAAATCTGGTCCACACAATCATCTCTTTATCGTTACCAGCATCCACCAGCCTGCCCCATTTCCGCTTCTCAGATGGAACATATCTCCTGCTTGCATTCCATTCTTTTCTATGTTTCCACAAATTGCACTTCCCTTTTAGATTGACTTCATCCCCTCATTCCATTATGTCATGGACGTTTCTCCAGCGCCCTGCTCTACCACGCATCAGACGGAAACACCACGGACCGCCGCCGCCGGGCATTCAGCGTCTCCTACCAGGAAGCAACCGTAACAAAAGGCAACGCCGATCAGTTCAAAATTCTCAGGCCCGCATAAGGAGGAACGTATCATGCAGCCATTTAAGATCTCCGGCGTCTCATTTATGCCCGACCTCTGGAAACACAAAAAGAACCTGAAAACCCTCCTGACGTATATCGACGAAGCCGCCAACCAGGGCGCCCAGGTCATTGCCTCCTGCGAAGGCGCATTAGACGGGTACATTACCCGCGACCTGCCCAAACACAAAATTCGTCCGGAAGACAAACACATCAAAGGCTACAACGAACGCGTCAAGAAATTCCGCGTCAAACAGGAAGACCTCGCAAAAAAAATCAAAACAGACTGCATCCCCGCCCTCTGCAAAAAAGCGGCCGAACACGGCGTATATCTCTTCATCAACACCCTGGACCACCGAAGAAAAGGTGCCGTGTACAACACCACTTTCGTCATCGACCCCGAAGGCAAAATCATTGGTACCTACGACAAAATTCACGCCGCCTTCGAAGTCGTCAACAAACTCGGCAAAGGCTATCCCGTATTCGAAACCCCCTACGCCCCCATCGGCGTCATTGTCTGTGCAGACCGTCAGTTTCCCGAAACCGCCCGGGCAGTAGCCCTCAACGGTGCGAACGTCCTCATCATCAATTCCTACGGCATGTGGGGCGAAGGCGCCAACGAACGCTTCATCCGCCAGCGCGCCTATGAAAACGGACTCTACGTTCTCTTCTGCCACCCCCGAGAAACCGTTCTCGTTTCCCCTGAAGGCCGCATCATTGCCTCCACCTGCGCCTGGGAAAACGTCCTGGTCCGTTCCATAGATCCAACACAGGCTGCCTCAAAAGGCCTCTTCGGCAACCGGGAAATGGCTCAGACTTACGCTGTTCTGGGTGACCCCTCCGCCTACGCCAAACTCAAAAAGAGATAATTCCTATGGAATCCGCCGGTACCACACTCCAGCAAAAATCCCTCGTCCAGCAGGGATATGATTATTCGCCAGACGAATTAAAAAGCCTCGATTGGGGCCTCCGTTTCACACCCGTCGTCTGCATGGTCATTGCCGTGTACGGCCTGGTTACCCGGCAACCCTACGTCCACTTCAGCCTCGCGGCCCTGGGCATTCTCCCTTTCTGGTTCCCCGCCTGGCATCCCGTCGATCGCCTGTATAACCATATCATTGGCCCCCTATTCAGCGCAATCAAACTCCCACCCAGCCCCCTGCCCAGGCGCATTGCCTGCCTGATGGGCGGCTCCATGAACCTCTTCATCGGACTGGCCTTTTTTTATCAAAACCCCATGCTCGCCTATATCCTGGGTGGCACCCTGGTCAGCCTGCAACTCATCGTAATCAGCACCCATTTCTGTCTTGCCTCCTGGATGTATGAAGGCCTGTTACGACTGCTGGGCAAATGGACCGTCCTGATTCCCATCCAGCAAGCCAGAGAATTTATACAAAACGGCGCACAGTTGATTGACGTGCGCGAGCCGGATGAATTTGCCAGAGGTCACCTCCCAAACGCCATCAACATCCCCCTGGACAGTATTGGCCAGCACCTGAACACATTCCAGGAAAAAGACACCCTTCTCTATTGCCAGAGCGGCCTGCGCTGCCAACAGGCCGTCCAGTTGCTCAAGCGGCGTGGGTTCGAACGTGTTCACAACCTGGGTGCCATGTCTCGCATGGAATCCGAATAATCATTCAAGACAGCATCCATTGTCAAACCCCCGGAAAGGTCACCCCAAATGAAAGCCGGTTTCTCCAGAGTCTGCGCCAACCCTCCAAACGGCACCCGCATGATGGGCTTCGGCACCCGAGACCGCGGCCCGGGCAGTGAATCCATCCGTGACGACATCTTCGCCCGCGCCCTCTTTCTCTCGCACGAAAAAGAAGAAGCCGTCCTCGTCACCTTTGACATGTGCTTCATTGGCCGGGAAGACTCAGATCGATGCAAAGGCGTCCTGGGCCGGCTCCTGGACCTCACCCCCCGGCAAATCCTCTTCAACAGCTCCCACAGCCACGTGGGCCCGGCCTCCGGGTACTGGGCCTACGGGGACTACCTCCCGCCGGACCGGCTCTACATCCAGGAACTCGAAACCGCCGTTGTCCGGGCCGTGACCACCGCCAAAGAAAACGCCCAGGACGTCAGCATTCACGCCAACATGGGCCGTTCAACCGTCCCCATGAACCGCCGAAAACTCATGCCCAATGGCAAAATTGAAAACCGCCCCAACCCAGAAGGCATCGTCTGCGATGCCCTCCCTGTCTGCCTGCTCAAAAACAAACAAGACCAGCCCGTTGCCTGCCTCTTCTCCATCTCTGCGCACCCATCCATTGTAGGCGGCACCGCCATCTCCGCAGAATATCCCGGCGTGGCCACAAACCGCGTGGATGAATTCCTCGGCGCAAACTGCAGCATGTTCTTCCAGGGCTGCGGTGGAGACGCCAAAACCAGCCCCGCCGGAGAAGGCCGCGACACCTGGCTCAGCAACGACTGGGACACCGTTGAAAAAGTTGGCAGTTTGCTCGGCGAAGAAGTCATCTCCCTCCTCAATTTCAACCTGACCCCCATTGAGCCCAACCTCAAAACAGCCCTGGCCGATACCTTCTGGCCCCTCGAACCCTACGACCGCACCGAATTCGAGCACCGCGCCGCCGGCCTCAAACCCGGTGCCCCTGCCTCCGAACAGGGCATCTACGAACTCTGGGGCCAGCGCCAGCTCGAACTCCTCGAACGCGGCCGCACCTTACCCAATACAGCCTCCGTGCTCATCCAGGCCATTCAACTTGGCAACGGCCTGCGCCTGGCCGCCATCGAAGGCGAACCCGTGGCCGAACACGGCCTCAACATCTTATCCTTCTACGGCGAAGGCATCACCTTCCCCTTAGGCTACGCCAATGGAGAGGCCCTCTACCTGCCCGTTACCCGCCAGCTCCCCGAAGGTGGCTATGAAGTAGAAGCCTATCCAGAATACAGCTACCCTGCCCGGCTGGCCCCCGGAATGGAAGATATCGTACGCCAAACCCTGGAATCCTTCAGAGCGCAGGGCATCGCCTGAAACAGTCCCATCGCAGGCGGGCGAACACAAGGTTCGCCCCTACGACCAATGTAAAAACCGCCTGGAATCCAGGTCTTTATGAATACCTTTTCAGGTACTGATAACTGACAGCTCTCTTCCCCAAAGGAGACCTCCACATGACAACCGCCACCCACAACGGTGCCCTCACCCCAGGCCGCCTCACCCGCCTTCGCACCACCTTCGAAAACAACCCCGCCAACCGCATGGCCCAGAATGCCGTCTGCAAAACACCCGTAGATCAAATCGCGCTCAACCGCCGCATTGTCACCGCCAGCGACTTCAGCTTCAGCCACGTTCTGGACGACTGGAAAGTCACCAACCAGAAAAGCACCGGACGTTGCTGGATGTTTGCCGGCCTGAATCTGTTGCGCGTGGGCGCTATGAAAAAGATGAACCTGAAAGACTTTGAATTCAGCCAGAACTACCCCTTCTTCTGGGATAAATTTGAACGCGCCAACTACTTTCTGGAACGCATTCTCGAAACCTCGGATCGACCCGTAGACGACCGCAACGTTGCTTGGCTCCTCTCTCGCCCCATAGACGACGGCGGCCAGTGGAACATGTTTGTCAACCTCATCAACAAATACGGCCTCATCCCGCAATCTGCCATGCCCGAAACCGAAAGCTCCTCCAGTTCCGGCCGCATGAACAGCATCCTGGTAACCAAACTCCGCGAAGGTGCCCAAACCCTGCGAGACCTCGCTACAGAAGGTGCCGGAACAGAGGACCTCCACAGCGCCAAAAATGAAATCCTGGACGCCATCTACCGCATCCTCTCCATCCACCTGGGCACCCCACCGGACCGCTTCCACTGGCAGTGGACGGACAAAGACAAAGAATTCCACCGCGACGGCCACATGACCCCGCAGGAATTCGCAAAAAAATATATCAGTATCCCCCTCAACGACTACGTCTGTCTGGTACACGACCCTCGCCCCGCCAGCCCGGAAGGACGCACCTTCACCGTCGAATTCTTAGGCAACATCGAAGGCGGAAACATCGTCAAATACCTCAACATCAACATCCCCCTCATGAAACAAATTGCCATGCAAACCATGCGCAATGGAGAACCCGTCTGGATGGGCTGCGACGTGGGCAAAATGATGCAGCGCGACCTGGGCCTCTGGGACGAAAACCTCTTCGACTACGAAACCGTCTACAACACTTCCTTTGGCCCGGACAAATCCGGCCGCCTCCAGTACCACCAGACCCAGATGACCCACGCCATGCTCTTCACCGGCGTGGACATCCATCAGAAAAACGGGAAAGATGTCCCCCAGCGCTGGCGCGTGGAAAATAGTTGGGGCGAAGAAAACGGCCGCAAAGGCTTCTACATGATGAACGACAACTGGTTCGACCAGTACATGTTCGAAATCGCCGCCCACAAAGACCACCTCCCAGAACCTCTCCAGCACGCCCTGGAAGAAGACCCCATCGTCCTTCCGCCCTGGGACCCGATGGGTGCCCTCGCGCGAGAAACCCAATTGACAATTGACAATTGATAATTGATAATTATCAATTCTTTAAATGCCACTCCTGGAGCCCCTCCCATGCCCAAACCCTCTATCTTCCTCTGCTTCGACACCGAAGACCCCATCCATCCCGAAGCCGACGACGCCCTCCTGCGCCTGGCCAACCTCTACCGCAAAACCGGCCTGCCCGCCTGCTTCTTTATGGTCGGCGAAAAAGCCCGCATCCTGCGCCAACGTGGCCGCAAAGATATCCTGGACGCCCTGCGTCCCCACGAAATTGAATACCACGGCAACCACTGGTTTGAATACCCCGAACCGGCCCTCGTCTACGGCAACCGGGACCCCTGGGACGAAGCCGTCGAAAAAGCCCTCGCCTACGAAACCCTCGGCCTCAACGACATAGCCGAGATCACCGGCCAGTTCCCCGTGGCCACCTGCCAGCATCAGAACAACCACAGCCCCGCCACCACCCACGCCCTCCACCAGGCCGGCATCAAAGTCTGGAACGGCGGCCTCGGTGCAAAACTCAACGGGATGGGCTGGATCATGGGCCTCTTCGTCGTCGGCCGTCACTCTCGCTCCATCTCCAGTCAGGGAAGCTGGGGCGGCTTTCAGTTCGACCCGGAACGGCCCAATCGCCGTCCGTCCAAAATGAACCCGGATGCCGAGCTCAAACGCTTCCAGGAACGCTTCGACGCCCAGCTCGAACAGAACCCCAGCCACGTCGTCATCCTGGGTCACCCCACCTGCTGGGCCCTGGCCGACTGGTGGGGCTGGTACGAATGGTCCCTCCCCTTCCGCCACGCCCAAACCAACGGCGCTGCCGGCCCATACCCCCACGGCCGAAACTGGGAACGCGGCATCCTCCGCTCCGCCGCAGATACGGACGCCCACTTCGAGTGGACCGAAGCCGCAGCCAAATGGATGGCTCGACGCAACGACATCCACATCACCACCTTCGCCAATGTCTATACCGAACACGCAGACCCTGCCGGTCTCTGGCTTACCGGAAACCAGATCCGCTCTGCCGCAAAATGGGCGCTCAAGCGCTTCGACCACCTCAAAGTTGGCAAAACCACTCTTTCCGCCGCAGACCTGCTCTACGTCCTGGCCCAGTACGTAGAATTCCTCATGCAAGAACACCGCCGCCCGGACCATCTACAGATCCGCCGCACCCTCGGCCCAGTTGAAGCCGTTTACACCCCAACCCGCCCCGTCACTTTCAAACGCGCGGACCTCCTCCTGGGTGCCCGGCAACTCGTACACTACGTCAACGCCCACGGCCGCCTCCCGCACGCGGTTCGCTGCCACGCGGTTGACACCGGCCCTGGCGAACTCCTCCTGGCCCTCGCCCAGGCTATTGCCGCCGAACGCCTGCCCGACACCATCACCGTTGAACCCACCTCCGGCGTACCCGAATGTGCCTCCATGGACTGCTTCACCCAGCCCACAGCCGGTTCCACACACGCACCGCCGGGATACACGCCCGACCAGATCGCCCTTCAGAGTCGCCTCCAATCCTGGAGCTATCGCCCTGCTATTCGCCAATAAACCATGGACCTCGAAACCGACCTCGCCCATATCCATGAACTCGACGCCCTGGAAGCCCTTCGGCCCCACTGGCAGGACTCCCTCGCAACGCTGCCGAAAGACCTGCCCTCCTTCCTGACCCCCGCCGAAATCCGTACCAGCCGTCAATGGGGCGGCATCAGCCCAGAAGCCGACGAAGCCCTCGAACGCACCGCACACCGCATTGCCACCAACCCCGTACTCCTGCGCCTCGCATGGCATGGCTACCGCCTCGCCTTCACCCACAAAGACTACAACGGGTTCCGCAACTGGCCAGGCCTGATTCACGCCCTGGGAAATGACGCAGGCACCTTCTATCTCCTCCTCTGCCTGGCCGCCATTCCACAAATCCGTGCAACCCACCGCGCCCGTGGCATTCCCGAACAAATCACCCGCCACACCTGCCAGGATCTACACATCGGCGCACAACGCTACCACGCCATCTCCAACGGCCACCTCGGCATCGAACCTTTCCTCCTCTCCTGGCACCGCCTCATCGCCTCCGGCGATCTCCACCGCCTCGGCCGCATGCAATACCTCGTCCGCCCCTTCGGCGGAAAACTCCGCGCCTTCCGCCATCGATCTTCGGGCCGCGTCCTCGCCCTCTCCGAACCTGGCATCTCCTTCGACGCCGAAGGCCAGATCGCCCGCGAACCCGATCACCCCACCGTCCGCACCTCCCACCTTCTCGAAACCCCTGCCGAAATCACCGGCACCCCCATCTCCTCCCACGGCTTCGCCCTCCCCAAAGAAACCACCCTCTCCTATGCCGAATGGGACTGCGTCCTGCGCCCCGGCGACCCCGTCCTCGAAATGCACATCCCCGAAGGCGAACCCATGACCCTTGAAGCCTGCCACACCTCCATGCAACAGGCCCTGGACTTCTTCCCTGCCTATTATCCAGACCGCCCCTTCGTCGCCTTCGCCTGTGCCTCCTGGATCCTCAACACCCAGCTCGAACACATGCTCTCCCCCACTTCAAACCTGGTGGCTTACCAGCGTGAACTCTACCTCTTCCCTCGCCCCTACAGCGGCAAAGACGGTCTCTACTTCATCTTCTACCAGAACGACATCGATCCCACCACCGCCCCACGCAACACCAGTCTCAAACGCGCCGTCCTGGACCACCTCGCCGCCGGTCACCCGCTCCGCAACGGCGGCATGTTCTTCCTCAAAGAGGATATGAAACACTTCGGCACCCAGTTCTACCGACAGAAATAAGACCGAGGACGATAGGCCGATTTCATATCAAAAAAATCGGGCGAACACGAGGTTCGCCCCTACCGATACAAACAACACACACCACATCTCCCTTCCCCCGGG
>JAQCGA010000055.1 GCA_027619145.1 bacterium
CAGCGCCGTCCGAAAAGACACCTGGTGCACCTCCGGGCTACCATCTGCATGCCAGGACACCTGGCGCACGGGCCGTTCGCCTGCCGAAGATGCTTTTGACGCATCTCCCAGTCCACATGCACCCACGTGCACTTCATCGCAACCCAGAATCCGTTTGGCCGCATTCACAAGTTCCGGCCTCTCCACCATTTCCAGTGCCAGATCCCCAAGCATGAGAAACTGACACGCCAGCCGATTCACCCCCTTCGGCCACTCCGTTCTCTCCCAAACCGCCTCATTTTTTCGTTGAAGTCGGTCCGCCTCAAACATCGTCTCCCCATCCAGAGGATTGGGAATCAAGAAAAATCCACTCCTATGAAAATGCGCAATCTGCTCGTCCGTAATTTCCATACATTCACTCCAGAATTCAAACGACTCCCACAGTTTCTTCGGAGTCGGGCAGGGCGGTTTCGTGACCTTCGTGACCGGGCTGAGTTGGGTTGGGTGGTTTCGTGCTCTTTCGTGCTCTTTCGTGTTACCCCACCTTGACCAGCCGCTTCCCAATATTGTCGCCTTTTAACATTCCAATGAACGCTTCCGGCGCTTTCTCTATGCCTTCTACAACATCCTCCCGGTACTGTAACCGCCCCGCCTTC
This sequence comes from bacterium, assembly GCA_027619145.1. The sequence continues at coordinate 636 of JAQCGA010000055.1, forward strand.
AACCAGGCTGCCATCTGTTTCAACGATTCATCGTACCGAGCCGCAAAATCGAATACCAGAAACCCCTGCATGGTCAAACGTTTCACAATAAAGTGCCAGGTCAAACGCGGTCCCTGCGCCGGCTTCTCCAGGTTATATTGTGAAATTTGCCCGCACACCGAAATCCGTCCGCCCTCATTCATCAGCGGGAAAACCGCATCCGAAATGGGTCCACCCACATTGTCAAAATACACGTCAATCCCATCCGGACAGAGCCGCTGAAGTTCATCCCCATAATCCTCGGCTACTTTGTAGTTAAATGCCCCGTCGAAGTTCAGGTCATCCACAACATAAGCCACCTTCTCGCCGGTGCCTGCAATACCAATCGCCCGGCATCCGTAAATCCGTGCAATTTGCCCCACCAGCGATCCTACCGCGCCCGCCGCACCTGATACCACTACCGTTTCCCCCGCCTTCGGACGGCCCACCTCCAGCAATCCAAAATAAGCCGTCATCCCGGGCATGCCCAGAATACCCAACGCCGTAGATAGAGGTGCCAGGTTGGGATCCACTTTCCGCATACCCGCCCCGTTGGACACGGCGTACTCTTGCCAGCCCATATTGCCCTGTACAATCTCACCAACCGAAAAGTCCGCATGTCGAGATGCCACCACCTCCCCCACTGTCCCACCCACCATCACCCCCCCAATCTCTACCCCTGGCGCATACGACGCCCCCACATTCATCCGACCCCGCTGGTACGGGTCTACCGAAAGATATAACGTCCGAACCAGAAATGTCCCATCCCCCGGTTCGGGCCGGGGCGATTCCACCAGCTCAAAATCCGATGCCCTGGGGTATCCCACTGGCCGCGCAGCCAGCCTGACCTGCCGGTTGATCTGTGCCATTGCCCACTCCTTACGTAAAACGTCTCTTTCTAAAACTCCCTTTATATATCACGAGATCAACCGTTTGGGTAGGATTTCTTCGAATGGTCGAGCACTCGTCTCACCATCGGTGCGAGGCGTTCCGCAATCAACCGAAATCCATAATCTGTCGGATGCACGCCTTCCCCAAACCCGTCGGCATCTTCCGCACCCAGCAGGTCCAACCCATCTACAAGATATACCCCATCATCTCCTGCACAATGGCGCTCACCAACCGCCTCAATCACCACCTGCCGGGTATGCAGTGAAATCTCCCGGTATTTCTGATCAAAAAATTCTCGCGTTGAAAAAATGGGCGTCATACAAACCAGCGGTACATTTGGATGCGCCTCGCGCACAGCTTCGAGCATGCGCGTATAAACCGAAGCCGGCTGGTGGCCATAAGACTTCCCCAGGTCAAACACAAAACAGCACGCCTCCATCCCGGAAATCAATTCCACCATCTCTGGTTCCGCCCGACCATTCCCACCAAAACCTAAATCCACAAAATCCAAATTCAGCATCCGGCCCAGGATCGCCTCATACGTCATCCCCGATCGACACGCTCCCGCTCCCTGCGCCACCGATGATCCGTAGAACACCACCGGTCGATCTCGCTCAAATGATACAGGCGTTTCAACGTCCGCCTCCTCGTCAATACCCAATGCCAATACTTGCATCTCGTGGTACAGTGGAAGATAAATCGTAATCTCCTTTTCCTCCCCTTCTGCCCCCTCAAAAAAAATCTGCTCTTGCTCGCCCGTATCTCGCGCACAAACCGAGTTCCAGTACTGCCCGTCCACGTACACATCCAGCCCACGCGTACCAATCGCACTCATATTTGTCCGGGTATAAAACTCCGTGTTTACCGTACGAATATCCAGCGCCGTTGTACTCGAACGAAATCGGATTCTTCCACCTGCCGGATATCGCGCCAGGTTCCAAACTGGTTCCCGCACCAATGTTGCTGCCCGCCCAGGCAACCGCCACAACTCCGGAGCATTCTCATCGAACCACGCCAAGCCCCGCACCTCAAACCCGCCTTCGGGAAACGCCACCCACTTCATAGGTCAACCTCCTTACAATACAGTAACAAAACAAAGCCCGCTTGCCGGACTGACTTGAAACGCGTATCTTTCACATTGTTCCAAACATCGCCCAAACACCCGGAATAAGGAGAAATCACAAATGCCCACCCAAATAGATAACGGCCAGTACCGCCTTACGGACAAAGAAAAAAAACAATACCATAGCAATGGATATCTTATTGGCCTGCCACGTGTTTTCGACAACAACGAAGTCGAAAACCTCAACACCGGCTTCCGAGAACTCTGCAATTTGCTCGAAGAAGGCGAAGATTCCAAAGAAATCCGCGAGTGGCACGAATCCAGTCGCTGGCTCTACGACATCTGCACAAAACCCCAGATCCTGGACTACGTCGAAGACATCCTGGGTGCCAACTATTATTTATGGGCTTCCAACTTCTTCGCCAAAGAATCCGGCTCCGACGATACCGTAGGCTGGCACCAGGATGCGTTTTACTGGCCGCTCAGCCCGCACCACTCTGTCACCGTCTGGATTGCCTGCACGGATAGCACCGAAGAAAACGGCGCAATGAAAGTGATTCCCGGCTCCCATCAGTCCGGCATCATCAAACACAAACGCTCCGACGATACAGATTCCGTACTCACCCTTGAACTTGAAAAAGGCAGCTTCCGAGACGATGCCGCCGTACCCCTGAACCTCCAGGCCGGGGAAATCTCTCTGCACGACGACCGCATCATCCACGGCTCACCCGCCAACCCCTCCGCCAGGCCGCGCATTGGCCTCACAGCACGGTACTCTGGCACGGACGTGAAATGCGACCTCTCGGTCAACCCATACTTTAAAACCTACCTCATGCGCGGTGTGGACGAATACACACATAACCCCACTGGTGAAATTCCCACACACAAATACGGCCGCATCCACCGCGAACACAAAAGCATTGAAGAAGCCGAAAAAGACCAGTGGCACGAATCAAAAGCATAACAAAAAATCAACCACCAAAAAGCCGATCCATTCTGGATCGGCTTTTTACATTTCCACATTCGATATTCTTACACACCCTCTTCAATGCGTACAAATTCTCCAGGCCGCATCCGATTTCGATACATCGTCTTAATCCATCCGTCACCATATGCCATCCGTGAAATGCGCACCTCCTCCGTCACCCCCTCAAAACACCCCACCCCTCCCTCCTCGCTACCCACCTGCACCGGCACATCATTTTCCTGAAGTCTCCCACTCCCAGTCTGTTCAGCCGCAAGTACACCATCCACAAACAGCTTAACCGTCCGCCCGTCGTACACACCAACCAGATGATGTCTCCCAGGAGCCAATGGCCTCAGTGATGCAACACTCAACACACCCTGCTCCGTATTCACCAGAAATGCCGGACCCCGCACCGCCGCACACAACCCCCCGTTCTGCCCACAGTCACCATACCGTAAATCAAATGTGCCATGCGTTCCCACCGTATCGTATCGCAAAATCCGCCCGTGCATCCCGCCCGCTCCCGTTGCATCGCGCCATGGTGCCATGTAGAAAAATCGCCCATCAAATGCCCCGCCATTGTACCCCACTGTCCAGAGTCCATCTACCAAACTTCCATCCACCGCCTGCCAGGCTTCCGGATCTTCAAACGACTTTCGCGGATTGTATCGTAAAAGATTTCCGTGTAATGTCAACCGTTGCTTCCCACTGTTGTCCGTGTGTTTCGGCAGCCCTACGAAAGGAACAAAGTAGACATAACTCCCATCAAAAAATCCGCCGTCAAATCCATTGGTATCCAGCCCTTGTGTCCGGCTGGCATCCCGGGACTCCCACATCGCTGCATCTTCAAAATCCCCCTGCGCGTCAAATCGCACCACCCTCCCATTCCCGTACGGTACAAAATACATATGGCGTCCATCGAACACCGTCCCCACACACATCACCATATTCATTTCTTTTGCGTCGAACACTCGCCAATTTCTCGAACTCTGAAAGTCTCCCCGCGTATCGTACTGCAACACCATCCCGTGTAAAAGGGGTGCAAAATAAATATACCGTCCGTCGAACCCGGCCCCATCAAAACAGGTTGCCCGCCCTGAAACCTCTTCTGCATCGAATACCGCCCAGCTACTTTCATCTTTAAAATCACCCTGCGTATCACACCGGATCACCCGTCCACTATATGTATCCTCTTTTTTCGGATCTCCCTCGTAACCCGGTGAAAAATAAATGTACCGCCCATCAAACGCAGCACCTTGCTGAGAGTGCGCCTCTCCCACATCGTAAGCCATCCAGCTCCGTTCGTCTTTGAACTCGCCGTGCGTATCAAACCGCAACACCCGGCTATGATATCCGGCCTCGTCCTGCCTGGGCACAAAATAAACGTACCGCCCATCGAACACCGCACCATAATATCCTCGGGTAGACAGGCCATCCGTCTGCCCTGCATCGTACGCCTCATAACTTCCCGAATCTTTAAAATCACTCTGTGTATCGTACCGCAACACAATTCCGTGAGCCGTATGATCTTCGTAATGCTGCGGTGAAAAATAGACGTACTGCCCATCGAACACCGCACCAAAATATGCTTCGCTCCGGTATCCGTCAGTTTCACCTGCATCGTACGCGGAAAAAGAACCGAACGAATCCGGTGACGCCCATTGTCGCACAATAGACTGCAACGCCTCTGGCCGATACACGTCCGCCTCAACCCACGCTTCAACCGTCAGTGCTTCACGTTCTCCCAGATGAAACGCATCCCCGGACCGAAGAATTTCCTGCGTCTGTAAACCCCACACCGAACCTGTTTTATTTTTTTCCGATTTTTCCAACGTCCCACAACACAGGTAAACCACCGTATCTTCCCAGCACGAAACTTCCGGTACACGCACAACCCCTTCTACCGACCCGGTCGTGGGATCATAAGACCGAATCTCACATGCCAGGCAAGTCTTTCCATCCGACGCCATAAAATAAAAACCGTTGCCATCCGAATCCACAACCTGCCCACCTCTGGATACGGACCGCGACACGGGATCTACCAGCGCAAGCCACACGGGGAACTCCGTCAGACCTGCATCTGGAATCTGCCGATGATCGATAAGGATCTTTCTCCTGAACATTCTCTTTTCTCCTCGCAATAACTGGCCTGCAAAACTTTAAATAAACACCTGCACAATACAATTTCCTGGCACCAATCTTAACAAAAGAAAGTGGATTTTCAGGTCTGAATTTTAGTTGCGGCAGGAATCTGGACCGATCTGCACACACGACAAACGGGTATGACTTACTCTATAAAACAATAAAATCCTCTTTTACAAAAATTCTTTTCATTCCAAATTTCTGTTTCTGCTATACATAACAATTCAACCTGGAATTCACTAAAAAAAATTTCGTTCTCCCTCTTGACACAGTCCCCCACATGGGTTATAATTTAGGTGTAACGCGGAAGGCAGAAGCAGTAGCGGCAGCCATCCGAAAAAGTCCAGATTTCGGTCGAAGAACGGGTGTCTCCCTCGACGTAACGAAGTCGCCAGCACAATATCTGGCAAGAATCCGAATTCCGCACGTCGATACGCCGCACCGGTGAAGACCTGAAGAAAGCAGGACTGCGGATGTGAGGTACGGGCCGCAAACCTTCAATGTCAAAAGGAGGTCATGTGCCACCGGGTCAACTCGAACGACCGCGCAGCAGATCTCGATCTCCACTCGCGGCCGATAACATAGGAGGTCGTAGTACATGATTAGTTTTCAACGGCCGTGATGATGTGCACAGAGTTTGAATCCTGCACCGTCACGGCCGTCTATTTTTTTCGTACTTCTCCACCGGAATCTTTCCGGTTTTTTTTTGTGTTATTCAACCGGCTCCAGCCCCAACTGATCCCGTACCGGAATTGCATATTTCCCCGCAGCACGTAACGCCTCTACCATGCCCCGCGCCTCCGCAATCCCTTTGCCCGCAATGTCAAACGCCGTACCATGGTCCACAGATGTACGCAAAAACTTCAACCCCATCGTCAAGCTGACCGTCCCGTGGAAATCCAGCGTTTTTGCCGCAATATGCCCCTGATCATGGCACAGCGACAGCACCCCATCGTATCGACCTTCCAAGGCCTGGTGAAACACCGAGTCTGCAGGCACCGGTCCCCGCACGCGCCATCCTCGGGCTTCCGCATCAGACACCGCAGGTCCAATCACTTCCATCTCTTCTCGTCCAAACAATCCCTGTTCGCCACCGTGGGGGTTTAATCCCGCCACCGCAATCAGCGGCGCCGAAATTCCCAGTTGCCTCAGGTACAGGTCACACAACGGTAGCGCTTCCAGAATGCCTTCCTTCGTAATCGCATCGGAAATCTCTCGGAACGATATGTGGCGCGTCAAAAAAAAGATCTTCAACGTCTTCGTTAAAAATAACGTCATGGGTTCCCGTAGCGCTGCTTTTGCTTTCAACGCTGCGGTGTGATCTATAAAAGGAACCTTTGCCGCCTGCAGGGACTCTTTGTTCAACGGCGCTGTAGCCAATCCATCCACCGCACCAGACAGTGCCGCATCCATCGCCCGGTCCAGGTACCCATGGCCCGCCCGCCCGCCATCCGCCGAAATTTCTCCGAACGCCACGGGCTTCTCCAGCACCCCCACCTCCACAAAATCCACACACCCGGATTCGTAGCGTCCCATTGCCGGATCTTCTACTGCGTGCAATTCCATTTTTATGCCCAGCATGTCCAGTGTTTGCACCAGCACACACCGATCCGCAAAAACCAGCGGCCGAACCTGCTCATAAATTTCTGGATCTTGCAGCGCCTTGATCACAATCTCCGGACCAACCCCTGCCGGATCACCTACCGTCACCCCAATCACCGGACGCGCGGGCGTCCTGCTATCTTCAAAAGCCAATGTTCCCCTCCTTACAATTCGTTGTGCATTCTGATATCCAGTCGACTCGTGCAACACAGCGCCGCAGGCGGAAAAATCACCTTCCCATCCTGCGCCAGACAATTGGCACGGTAAAACCATAATCAAGCACATCCGAACACGCTTGTCAATCTCCAAGAACTGGCACAAGACAAACCCCGTGGATCGCGGATAAGCGTTCAACGGCAAAGAAGCCGTCAAAAAAAACTTTGCAAGGCCCCAAATTCACAATTAGATTTGTATCGATAAGGAGACATACAATGCCTGGCGAACCGCAATCCTCTGAATCCGTACGTCCTAAAATCGGCCTCGCACTCTCCGGCGGCGGATTTCGTGCCTCTATTTTTCACCTGGGTGTTATCCGCCGTCTGGAAGAACTGGGCAGCATGAAATACGTGGCCGTTGTCTCCTCCGTATCCGGTGGCTCCATCGTTGCCGCATATTACATCATCGAAATGGAACGCCGGTTGCGGGAACGGCGTGCAAAAATCGAACAAACACCGGACCTCATAGACAACGTTCGCCTCGAACTCTTTGAAGAAATCGCAGCAGACTTTTTCACTGCCCTGGATCATAACTTGCGCACCCGAGCCCTCATCTTTTCGCCCTTCTACCATCCATTGCGCTTTCTCAAAAGTCTTACACCCGGCCTCTCCCGGTCTGACCTCATCCAGGGCGAATACGACCGCTGGTTTTACCACGGCAACACCCTGGACCAGTTGCCCACGGTTACCCAGGAAAAACTTCAGGAAAAAGTTCCCCTCCTGGCCGGTCCAAAACTCATCCTCAACACCACCTCTCTCATGACCGGGCAGCGCATCGGGTTTTCCCGCGTGCCCATCTCCGGCATCAACGAGCTTAAAACCGTCAACAAAAACGTCCTGCCGCTCTCCAAAATTGTGGGCGCATCCGCCTGCGTACCCGGCCTCTTTCCACCTGTCTCTGTCTCCGGCGACCTGCTCGTAGACGGCGGTGTGAGCGACAACCAGGGCGTAGAAGGCCTCATTCAGAACAACTGCGATATCTTGCTTGTGAGCGACGCTTCTGGCCAGATGGAACAGCTTCACAGCCTCGCTCCGAAAGCTGTCAACGTCATCAGCCGGACCACTGCCATCCTCCAGTTTCAGGTCCGCAACAAACTCCTGAACCTGCTCCAGATCTGGGAAAAAGAAGGCATGGGGCGCACATTTGTATTCATCCACCTCTTCCTCAGCCTCAAAGACCGGGACATACCGTGTGTTCCGTCAGAATATATCCCCGGTATTGCGCGCATACGGACAGACCTGGACCAGTTCAGCTTCATCGAGCGCGAAGCCCTGATGTACCACGGATACACACTCATCGATGCCCAGGTTCGCAGTTACTGTGAAAACCTGTGGAAAAACAGCCGGGAGAAGCCCGGTGACGTTCCAGACCTCAAATGCCCTCCCTTGTTTCGAGATCAACCCTCAGAAGAAAAACAAACGCCAGATGCCGCCGAAGAAAGTGGCTTCCTCAAACACAGAGAACGCATCAAGGATGTGCTGGGCATTGGTAGCCAGGGGATGTTTCTGATGCGCTCGCTCAAAAAATATCCCACCAGAGGTGGGATTGTCATTCTGCTCACCTGGCTCATCCCGCTGGTCACTGTCTATCTAACCGAAGTACACAAGCACTTCGACTGGCTCACAGAACACATGAGCGTACCTTTCCTCGGATGGCTCCAATCCTTTGTTCCCAAATGGATCACCTGGTTTTTCGGCACCAAACTGGGCTTCATTCAATGGCCCATCACCCCTCGAGGTGTAACCATACTCCTCTATGTTGCGCTGCTCGGGTATGTACTCGCCTTCCTCACCTACCTGATCCTGCGACGCCTCGTTCGGCGCTGGGACATGGATCAGTACAAAACCATAACAGAAAACCAGGCTCCTTCAACCCGCTGGTAGCGCTCGCGACTTTACCTATGCAGAAAGAAGATATCCCTGAAAATCGGCAGAATCGCACGATACCTCTCCATTTGAACACAAAAAAGCCCACCTGGAACGGTGGGCTTTTTTCATCTTTGTTACAGAATTCAATTCCCAGCAGGGCGCATATCCTCCAGTACCAGTTGTACCCGGGTCTGCCCATTCCAGGTATTCGCCTCCAGCGCACAGGCCACGTCCACCCGGTCTCCTTGCGAAAGTTCATATACCAGATCGCCCTGGCGCCACCAGATCGCATCACAGGCCCCCGCACCTGGATCCATAGACAGCTTCAGGTGTGCCCCGTTGCCCACCGCCGATACCCGCTGAATGGTGCAATCTCGTACCACAAACCGAGGCGGCTCGTTGCCCGCTCCAAACGGGGCCATGCCGGATAATATATCCACGGTTTCCAGCGAAATCTGATTGGGGAACAGCTGCGCGTCCAGGTTCAACCGGGGCGTTAAATCTTCTTCCGATAATCGCTCGTCCGCATCTGCCTCCAGGTGTTCCCGAAACTTATCAAAATTCTCCTTCGGCCCGGTAAAACCCGCCGCCTCCGCGTGGCCTCCGTACTCCGTCAGCAGGTCCGCACAGCGGAAAATACCTTCTACAATATTGTACCCCCCGGCGGTGCGCGCAGACCCCGTAAACGTTCCATCTCCTCGCATTTCTGTACACACCACAGATGGGCGTCCGTACCGCTCTGTCAACCGCCCTGAAATCAGTCCCACAACACCCAGATGCCAGGATTCTCCTTTCACCACCAGAATACGGTGGCGGTCCAGGTTACGCGTCATAACCTGAGCCTCGGCCTCTTCCAGGCCCGTATTTTGAAGCTCCTGCCGTTGCACGTTCAATGCATTTAATTCCTCGGCCAGACGGCCGGCTTCCTGGAAATCCCGGCTACGAAGCAGATCCAGAGCCAGTTCCGCCGAAGCCAACCGACCTGCACTATTGATACGCGGCCCCAGAAAAAATCCAATTGCCGTCGTATCCGCAGGGCGCTTTGAAGTACCAGAAATGGCCTTCAGTGCGTGCAGTCCGGGGCGATCTGTATGCTCCAGTACCTGCAGACCACGCCGGGTCAATACCCGGTTCTCGCCCACCATAGGCGCCACATCTGCCACTGTACCCAGCGCCACCAGATCCAGCAGCGAGTTCAAATACTGTCGCCTCTCCTGCCCATCCATAAACCCATCCGACAATGCCTGCACAGCCTTAAACGCTACACCCACAGCTGCCAGACCCTTAAAAGGATACGTACAGTCAAACCGATTCGGGTTCACTACGGCCACCGCATCCGGCAACCGGTCCTGCGGCTGGTGGTGGTCAATCACAACGACATCCACGCCCGCAGCCCGTGCCGCATCTACCGCCTCAAACGACGAAATTCCGTTGTCTGCGGTCACAATCAGCTGAGCGCCCTTCTCAATGGCACGCTGTACTCCCGGCGGCTTCATACCGTACCCGTCTCTGAACCGATCCGGCAACATGGGCAATGCATCTGCCCCCACCCGGTCCAGGAAATCCAGCAGCACGGCCGTACTGGTCACCCCATCCACGTCATAGTCGCCAAATACCACAATTCGCTCCCCCTTGCGCAGCGCCTCCCGAATCCGTTCCGTCAAACGGTCCATATCCTTCATTCCAAAAGGATCCTGCAGCACCTCTGGAGAGTCCACGAGATCTTCAGGCTTCAAAGCCCGATTGGCCAAAATCACATCCACCAGCGAATCATAGGGCCCAGCATGCCGGAGATTCCATATAGGATATCGTTGCATGATTCTCCTCAAAAAAGCAAAAAAACAAAAAAAGAGATAAAGATTCCTCAAGTCATTGCCGATATTCTGGATAGGGGAAATCATTCTTTCTCTTGCTTATTCAACCGGCAAGCACATCCAACCTTTGCAAATTGCTCAGAGAAACACCTGTCACAACACAAAATCGGAAGAACAAGAATCAACGGCCACCTGCAAAATGAGTGGCAATTGAAAGGGAATCAGGGGAGGCTATCGCGGAAGCTGTTCAGAAATTAGAAAAGCCGACCTCATCCCGAACAGGTTTTCACGGCGCAATCCATAATCGGAGAAATTGCAACGTGGAACCAGGTGTCACTTCGTTGAAGCACGACACCGCTTGGCAGGCCCCTTTCTTAGAGAAGCAGGACGCGGCTTCGACGAGAGAGGGGCCACTTTTTTCATGAGACCTTATTTAGTTCTGGTGCAAAATCCGATACTGCACAATCGACCAGCTTTGAAAATAATACAAAATTCCGTATATTAAAGCCGCATTTTTTTTGCCTGCACAAACCGATCACAATTGGATGCCCTCTTGCCCAAACTGCTTTTTGCCGAAGACGGACCCACCGCCATGCGCCTGTCCGGTGCCCTGTTCAACAACCCGGATCTGGACCTGGACGTCGTTACCGACGGCCGCAGTTTGCTGGAACGTGTAGCACAAACCCCCAAAGCCTATGACTTAATCGTGCTCGGGTACGAACTGCCCGAAATCAGTGGACCCGACTGCATCGCTGTCCTCCGCAAAATGGTCCAGCGAATCCCCGTTCTTGTTCTCTCGCCCACCCTGGAAGATACCCGTATTGCCGAGCTGGCAGAACTCGGCGTACGTCGCGAGCACATCCTTCAAAAATCTACCACCCCCACAGATTTTTCCGCCTGGATTCACAAAACCCTCGCCAGCCAGCCAAAAAAGTGACTCTCCCTGCTCCCTTATGTCAAAATAAAAAAGGCCAGCAGTCGGAAAAATAATTCAAACGCTTTCTTCCGGCCCTGACCCCATTTACCACTTCCTCGCACCTCTTACGTTCCCATAATATT
>JAQCGA010000056.1 GCA_027619145.1 bacterium
CTCTTAAATTCAGGTTTTTCCAGAGGATTTCTTCGGGTTGATCCAGGTGGATGATGTAGCTGACCCAGGGCTGGGAAGCGTATCCGAAGTCGGACATCCCCTGTTCGAGTTCTTGCGTTTCTTCTTGTCCTATGCCGCGTGGGAGTGTCGCGTGGGAAACTTCGACGGCATTGAGAGGTCTTACGAGTTTGTCAACGGCCTGTAAAAATAGACGAAGTGCTTCTTGTACCGGAAGAGCGTTGTTCAGAACTGGACCTTCGAGCCAGTGAAGCTTGCCCGGAAGGTGATGCATCGCAGGAAGCAGGGTGCGCCTGCGGAAAGCGGATCCGAGAAAGAAACCGGCTGCGGTGGGTTCTCTAAATAGGAGGAGACGGCCTGCGATGTTACCGGCATTGTGGAGGGTAATATACACTGGCTGACCACAGCGAAGGCGCTGCTCAAATTCTGCGCATACCCCGGCTTGCAGGTAATTGGTGGTGTCTACCTGCAACATCCAGGCGTCCCAATCGGAAGGGCGCGTGGAGCAGGCCTCAACCTGCCAGGCCTGTCCAGAGGTATCGGTGAGTTCAAATCGATGTAGGTCAAAAGTGTTCATCACGAGGGAAGCCGTTTGATCAGGTGCGGGCCAATCCGACGGACCAGGCTTCCTGGTAATTTTCGCCAGAGTCCTGCGGCCAGTTGGAGGCTTTTCTTGTCCGGAGAAAGCTCGGGTGGATGGTCTGCACGGTTTAAGAGATAGTAGTAATACAGGGGAAGCTCTTCTGCTCCCCATTGGAGCTTGAAGTGGGCATGGCCGGAGTTGCGGATTGACCGACCGAAGTCGAAGGTTTTCAGGCCGTTTTCTATGGCCCACGTAATCCCACCCCAGTAGAGCAGGTTATTGGGACACTGGTTCCAGTAGGCGCGCCTGGAGCCAGCCCAGGGGTCGGTGGCACGTTCGCGGTCTGTAACGATCCACATGGCTGCTACAGGTATTTCGTCTTTATGGACCAGGCCGATGTGGGTGGTGGCGGCAAAGTGAAACATGAGTTCTTCGAAGAACCGTCGGGAGTGAAAAGGGCTTCCCAGATCGTGCATGGTTTCACAGTAGATGCGATAAAAAATATCCAGGTGTTCTGCGCCACCTATGGACCAGGCTAGACCCGATTTCTGGGCTTTTCGGACCTGGTTGCGGGCTTTGCCATCCATCTGCTGCTTCCAGACCACATCCGCGTTTCCGGCAAAGTGAAGGCGGTAGTCTGCGAAGCGCTGGACCACGGGAGTGTCCAGCAGGTCTGGAGCGATTTCTTTGAGTTCAAGGTGGCGCACCCCGTGGTGGACTGCGGTTTCTCGGGCGGCAGATAGAAGTGCGGAGGCAACTTCAGGATCGTCTGCGCAAAGGCTTCCGTGGGCGCCACAATACGGTAGTGTGACCAGTTGCAGGCCGAGTGGGATTGCGGCGAATACGAAGAGGGGTAGGATGCCGACCAGTTTTTCATCTCGGACAGCTGCCAGGTAGATGTTCGGGATGTTGTACGCTGTTTTCAGCACATCTCGATATGCCAGGCTGTGAAATGGCGTAGCGTCGGGATGATTGGCAACGTACTGATCCCACGCTTTTTCTTGCTCCGGACGGAGGGGGGCAATGTCAATTTTGCACGACAAGATAAACTCCTGCAATGATCATGCCAGCGCCTGCCCAGCGGAGCATTGATATGTGTTCTTTGAAGATGAATACTGAGGCAAGTAAGATAAAAACGTAACTGCTGCACAGGACCAGGTTGATGAAATTCAGTTCGTGTTTGGAGAGCATGACAAGCATGAGATACGAGCTGATCCCGTAGAGGCTGAGGCCCAGGACGACGGCAGGGGTCGTGAGCATTTTCAGCAGGTTCTGGTGCAGAGAAGAAAAAGAAAGATCAACCTGTCCTACCTGGCCCATACCGTATTTCATCAAGACCTGGCCAATTGGAGGAAGGATCACCAGGACAACAATAGGCAAAAATCCTTTGAGCATGGAAAAGAAATCCTTTTACGGGTTGGCAACGTCAAAAACACGGTCCATCCGGTCGAAGCGAAATGCGGATAAGAGCGCACGAAGTTTGCGTTCTGTAGAGTGCAAGCCGGTGTAGTGGATCAGCCGGTTCTTGAATGGGACACCCAGGGTTCGAGGCTGGTCTATATCCAGTTCCCAGGGGTGGAGATAGAGGACGGCTGGCTGGTTTTCTTTGTGAATTCTAGAAACGGCGCGTTTGAGCAAAAATAGGGGTAACATGCGCAGGTAAAAGCCACCGGAGAAAGGGAGGCAACGGCCCGCAATTCGGACAGTAGATGGGGGGATTTCCAGGAGGCCATTTTCAAGCCTGTGTACAAAACGGGGTGCGCCGGAAATGCCGTAGAGATAGGTCTGCGCCGGGTAGATGCTGGAGTCGTAGTGGAAGTTATGTTTTTTTAAAATGTCGAGTGCCCAGAGGGACGTTCGGGTGATGGACCAGTTGGATGCCCGGTGACCCATCACCTGCCTGCCCGATGTCTGTTCGCAGGCGTCTTTGGAACGGCACAACTCTTCTTCGAATTCGGCTGGAGTCTGTTTGTAGATCAGGCGATGCGAATAGCCGTGACTCCCAATTTCGTGGCCAGCGTCTGCGATGGTGCGGATCAGCGATGGTTTTTTTTCTGCGATGTGTCCCAGGATAAAGAAGGTGGCGTGTGTTTTGTATTCTGCCAGGATGTCCAGCACACTGGATGTGCTGAATTCGATGCGGTCTTCATAACGAGATGCATCTGTATGGGGCACGAGTTCGTTGCCCTGGTACCAGTCTTCAAGGTCGATGGTAAGTGCGTTGGTCATAGGTGGTTTCGGCAACGAATCTGATGGTTCGTTTCAGATATGTCTGCCGGGCTTTCCCTCTCGGGTTTGCTGTTGTGCCCATTCTTTCAATTGTCTCAGACGTTCTGGTGTCGACTCTTCGTACACGCGTTCGACCCAGCTGATATCGGCGGGGAACTGTGAAATGTATTCATAGCGCTGGCTCTGGATGTGTGCAAGGTGTGACGCCAGATTATGTTCGGTAAGCTGAATGCCGAAGGAAGAGGTGGGGTCTTTGCCCAGGATTCGGGCGATGACCCGGTCGCCGAGTTCGGGTTTGAAGTGGCTGGACTCAAAGTACCACTGCATGCGGGTCTCTGGTTCGTTTTCTGGGGGGACTGGTTCGGCCTGGAGGCCGCTGTATCCGGTGAAATCCCAGACGGCAATCGCTGGGGCTTCACTCGGGGTGAGGTTGGCCCGGTCGGCGACGTGGACCACTTCGGTTTTCATACGTTCAAATTCTGGCCAGACGCCCATCAACTGGATGACTTCGAGCTGGAGGGCGTGAACGGGTGGGAAGAGGATCTCGAGGCGGATGTTCTCTCTGCGACAGGTTTCCGCGATGTGGCGGACCACATCGAGCCGGTCTACACCAAAATTGAATCCGTTGTAGAGTGCGGGGTGTACAAAATGGGGTCGCCGGAAATTGCGGTCAAATCTGTCTCGGGTTTCACCAGGGTCAAGAAGGGGTTTGGTGCCGCGTGTGTCGGGCATTTGGGCATATTGGCGAGGCCCTATGTCGTCCAGAAAGCGGTCGAGTGAGACTTCGGCATTTTGATAAGAGAAGAGGTTTTTTAGATAGTAGGTGACGTAGTCCAGGTTCGGGTTCAGGCGGGATTCGCCAAAATCTCCTTCGGTCGTTCGGTTGGTGCTGAAGGTGATGAGGCTCAGGTTGAGTACGACCAGTTGGGGGCGATTGTGGGCGAGAGCGTGATCAAAAATATACCGGATTTCATACAGGTTGGTGCCGTTGAGACCGGCGTTGAATACGGTTTGATCGTCCCAGGAGTCACTGAGGGTGTTGAAGCCGACTTCGGTGCGGGAGGTGCCAAAGAGCAATACATCCCAACCTCCTCGTCGCAACCGTTCGGCTTTGCTGCGTCGGGTGAATTCGGGGGCATGGTGGTAGAGGTCGCCCTTGAAGCGTTTTTCGCCGGAGAAAACATTGTACGGGTCCACGCAGATATTGAGGACACAGACCGGGACGAGCAGGAGAAAAACGAGGGTTCCCCATACAAGGAAATATGTGATGCCGAGTCGGTTCATGGGGTTCTCTAAAACTGGTAGTAGATGAATTCGCTGATTCGGGATAACTGGATAAAGGCTACAAAACCGAGGGCGGCAATGCCCACGGCCCAATGCCAACTGGGATGCCAAAAGAGGCCTTTGTGTCTGGCCGGGCGAGGAATACGCTCAACTACGGGCCTCCATCGGGCCATGATCTGCTGGGTGTTCGGAGCAAGCCAGACGAGGGCGAGGAGACCGGTGATCCAGAAGAAGGATGCTTTTCGGCTGATCATGGATCCCAGGGTCAGGCCGCTGAATCCGAGCATGGCGTGGAGCATTCGGAACGCGCCATCGAAGGTTTCTGCCCGGAAGAAGACCCAGGCCAGGACGACGAAAAAGAAGGTGAGGGCTACGGCCAGGCCCCGACGGACAGGGCCATGGGGTTGTTCGGAGAGGCCGAGCCGTTTCTGCAAGGCAAACCAGGCGTGGTTGACGCACAGGAGGAGGCCGTGAATAAACCCCCAGAGGACAAAGTTCCAGCCTGCACCGTGCCAGAGGCCGCCGAGGAGCATGGTGGTCATGAGATTGGCATAGCGGCGTACGTTGCCTTTTCGGTTTCCGCCCAGCGGAATGTAGAGGTAGTCTTTTAAAAAGCGGCTGAGGGTGATGTGCCAGCGTTGCCAGAATTCGACAATGCTGCTCGCTTTGTAGGGCGAGTTGAAGTTGGCTGGGAGCCGGATGCCAAACATTCTGCCCAGGCCGATGGCCATGTCGGAATACCCCGAGAAGTCAAAATAAAGCTGGAAGGTAAAAGCAAGAGCGCCGATCCAGCCTTCGACAAGAGTGGGCTGATGGCCCAGGTCTGCGGCGTCAAAAATGGGTGTGGCAAAGGTGGCGATGCTGTCTGCAAGGATGACCTTTTTGGAGAGTCCGATGGTGAAGATGGTGACGCCTACGGAGAGGTTGGTCCACTTTCGAGACGAGGGACGACGGGCCAGTTGGGGCATCATTTCCCCATGGTGTACAATGGGACCAGCGATGAGCTGTGGAAAGAAGGATACGAAGAGCGCATAGTCGATCAGATTGTACTCACTGTCGATCTGGTCCTGGTAGGAATCCACGAGAAATGCGATTTGTTGGAATGTGAAAAACGAAATGCCAATAGGCAGGATAATGTGGCCCAGGTCCATGCCGGTGTGGAATGCCAGGTTGACGGTATCCAGGAAGAAGTTGGTGTATTTGAAATAGGCCAGCGCGCCGAGGTTGGCGGCAATGCCTGCGATTAGGACGGCGCGGGCCTTTCCGGTACTCCGGGTGTTGCGGATTTTTCGGCCGATGGAGAAGTTGACCAGGATGGACAGCAGGAGCAAAAAGACATAGGGTGGGCTCCACCAGGCGTAGAAGGCGATGGAGCAAACCGCCAGCCAGGCTGTGGCCGGACGGCGGGAGTTTGCTCGGGAAGCCAGCATGTAGCCCAGATAGGCAACCGGGAGGAATACGCAGATGAAGATGTAGGAGTTGAAGAGCATGGGAGAATCCGTGAAGGGGAAGGGCGATTCTTGTGGGTCAAGAAGTTCATTATCAATTATCAAATGGCAATTATCAATTGACAATTGGGACTGTCAGGTTACAGAGAAGCGTTTTCGCCATTCTTGTAGGACCAGCAGGGACCAGATGCGGTGTGAGTTGTCTACTTTGTCTGCCAGGTGGTCGTTGATGAGGTGTTCTATTGCCTGTTTGTTGAACCAGCCGCAATCGGAAAAGTCGGAGGCAAGCAGGGCGTCCTGTACATAGGAACGCAGGGAAGTTTTAATCCAGGTTCCCACGGGGATGTTGAATCCTGCTTTTTTTCGTTTCCAGACCTGGTCGTTGACTTTGCCTTTCAGGAGGCGCTTGATGAGGTGCTTTTTTCCGGTGAGGCCTTTGAGTTTGTAGTGGTCTGGAACGCGGGCCATAAATTCTACCAGTTCGTGATCCAGGAAAGGAACGCGGGCTTCGAGTCCGCAGGCCATGGTCATTCGATCCACTTTGACGAGCATGTCGTTCGGCAGGTAGAAACGGGTATCTGTGTAGAGCATTTTGGAGAGGGAAGAGATGTTCCCCAGACCGTGGAAGATGTCCCGGTAGAGGTCCGCGCTGTCCAGATTTTGTGTGTTGTCTCTGAGTCCGCTCAGGTAGAGGCCACGCTTGGCGGCTTCGTCGAAGATCATGCGCCACGAAAAAAAGGCGGCTGGTTCGTCGAGTGAAGCACCGGCAACAAATCGTTTGGCTTTGGTGTCGAAGCTGACTTTCTGGTGCGAGACCGGCAATGCCTCTACGAGAGGACGGATCACGTTCGACCGGATTGAGTTGGGAATCCGTCGGTAGAGTTCGGCCGCGTGTGAAGCGGAGTAGGTTTCGTACCCGGCGCAAATTTCATCTCCGCCATCTCCGGAGAGGACCATGGTTACGTTGCGGCGTGCCAGGTGCGAGACGTGCCAAAGAGGGAGCATGGAGGAGTCTGCGGTAGGTTCCTCGGCGTGCCAGACCAGTTTGGGTAGGAGGTCTGCAACGTTGTCTGGCCGGATGACTTCCTCGTAATGTTCGGTTCCGAGCTCTTTTGCAACTTGCCGGGCATAGGGCAATTCGCTGTAGGAGTTTTCCTCGAAGCCGATGGAGAATGTTTTGACGGGTTGTTCGAGGACGCGGGTCATATAAGCGACTATGGCGCTGGAGTCCACTCCGCCGCTGAGGAACGCACCGAAGGGGACGTCGCTGACGAGCCTGCGGGTCACGGACTTTTCGAAGATGCGATCGAGTTCTTCCAGATAGTGTGCTTCGCCCAGATCTTCGGGAGATTCCGGGTATTCCAGATCCCAGTAGCATTTTTTTTCTATTTTGCCCGAGGCAAAGGTGAGGGATTCACCGGGCAGAAGCTGGGATATGTTGCGGAAGAGAGTAAGCGGGGCGGGGGTGTAGTTGAGAGACAGGTAATGGTGCAGGCCTGCGGGGTTCAACTCAGCAGGGAAATCGGGGTCTGCAAGAATGGCTTTGATTTCGGAGCCGAAGAGGAGCCGGTCCGGGAGCGGGGCATAAAAAAGAGGTTTGATGCCCAGTCGGTCGCGGACGAGGTGTAGCTGTTTTTGGTTTTCATCCCAGAGGCCGAAGGCGAACATGCCGTTGAACCGGTGCAGGCAGTCGAGGCCCCATTCTTCGTAGCTGTGTACGATGACTTCGGTGTCTGTTTGAGAGCGGAACCGGTGGCCTTTTGCTTCCAGTTCTCGGCGGAGTTCCCGGAAGTTGTAGATTTCACCGTTGAAGGTGACCCATATGCTTCCGTCCTCGTTGGACATGGGCTGCCGACCGTCTTCGCTGAGATCAATGATTTTCAGGCGTCGATGACCCAGACCCACACGGCCTGAAATGTGGACGCCACCTCCATCAGGACCTCTGTGACGGAGTGTTTCGGCCATGGCTTCCACCTGTTGGGTGGAAGGTGTACGGTCTGGCTCTTTGAATATAATGCCGCAGATGCCGCACATGGATGGCTCTTTCCCGGTCAGGAGACCGCTTTCACCGGGCGTCTGAGGATTCGTAGCGCGTGTCGCGCGGCCTGTCGTACCCAGCCGGAGATGTCGTCATCTGCGATCTGGCGCAGGATTTCAAAGGCGCGCAGGTCTTCCAGGTCTCCTAAGGCGAGGGAAGCGGCACGGCGTACGTCTTCGTCTTCGTCCTGGAGCCGGTCGATGAGTGCATCTACGGCCGGACCGTATTTGAGCGCACCCAGTGCGAAGGCGGCATTTCGGCGTATGCGCCAGTCTGCGTCATTCAGGGCGGTAAGAAGATGAGGACCCGCTGCGAGATTGCCCAGTTTGCCGAGAACGGTAAGGGTTTTGATCCGGATGTTTGCGACGGTGTCGGGTTCTTCAAGGAAGTTGAAGAGGCAATCGAGAGCTGGTTCTCCGAGTGCGGCGAGGTTGTCCAGACGATCCAGAACGAGCAACTGGCGGACTCGGATTTGGAGCGAGAGTTCTCCGGGGAGGGCGTCCAGCGTTTTTGCGGCCACGTCTTGCGTATGTTCGTTGTCCAGGTGACTGCACACCGGTTCCAGAGCCCGAATGTCGGCCAGCCGACCGAGTGCGGTGAGTGCGGTGCGGACCGTGTCCACGTCCTGTTCTTCTTGCAGGAGCCGGATCAGGGGTTCAACGGCTTCTGGTGCGTTCAGCTTGCCGAGAGCGCCTATGCAGGCCCGGGCGACTTCCGGGTCTTGGCTTTCTTTTATCGCACTCAGGAGCAGGGAGGTGGTTTCGGAGGCACCCAGCCGAACCAGGTTCTGGACGGCCTTTAACTGGGCGTCTTTGTGTCCTGTTTTCAGGCGTTTTTCATTGTGAGATATGGAAATTTTTTTGAACATAGAATTTACGCGGTGGCGCTCCGGGTGTTCAGGTTGAGGAAGTTAGACAGATAGAGTAGCTTGCCGGCTTTCCAGTAGCGTTTTACGTCGTTGAGGGTGTTGATGGTGCGGAAGTTTTTCCACATGACGTTGAGCGAGCGGTAATAGTCGCCGGTGGCCTCGTAGGCCAGGGTGCGCATTCTTTCGCGGCCGATGAGCGGATTGATGTAGACCGGGTTATCGTAGTTGACCGAGCTATAATCTTTCCATACCGCATCTTCCCGGATGCCGCCGTCGATGCGACAGGTTTCGTAGAATACGGTTGCTGGATAGGGGACGGGGATAAAGAAGATGGCGAATTCGGCTCCCAAAGATCTGGCGAACCGGACGGTGTTCCAGGATTTTTCTTCGTCTTCGCCGGGGCAACCCACAATGTAGGAAGTGGAGGCCTGAATGCCGGCTCGCTGGGTTTGTGGAATGGCGATGCGTGCCTGTTCCAGGCTGGCTTTTTTCTGAAGCAGTTCGAGTGTTTCTGGGTTACCGGATTCTACACCGTAGTGAATCTGCCAGCAGCCGGATGCTTTCATCAGGCCCAGGATTTCTTCGTCTACCTGGTCCACGCGGGCATTGCAGGTCCAGTTCAGATCCAGTTTTTCGTCGATGAGGCGGCGGCACATGTCGGCGACCCAGGGTTGGTTGAGCAGGAGTGTGCTGTCTTGCAAGACAAACCCTTTTGCACCGTAGCGAGATTTCAGGAGTTTTACTTCGTCGATGAACAGGTCAATGCTTTTGTACCGGGGTTTTTTGCCCATTGTAATAGAAGCCCCGCAGAAGGTGCAGGGGTAAGGGCAGCCGCGGGAAGCAAAGAGGCTGTAGGAAGGGAGATACTTGGACATGGAGTCGTCCGGTATGTACTTCGCCATGTTGAGTTCTTCGTAGGCGGGTAAAGGAAGTTCGTCCAGATCGGGGGCAAAGCCGCGCGGTGTGGTGGCTTTCAAGGTATGTGGATCGCCCTGGTCCCGGTAGAGGATGCCAGCGATTTTAGAGAAGTCTCTGTCATTTTTCTCCAACTGATAACAGAGGTCCACGAAGGTGTATTCGGCTTCTCCGATCATGAGGATGTCGGCTTCGGGGCATTCTTTGAAGGAGCGCTGGGGGAGCGAAGTGATGTGTACGCCACCCAGGGTGAGGAGGGTGTCCGGGAGGACTTCACGGACGATTTTTGCGGAGTCCAGGCTGTTCTGATAGGTGTTGGTGAAACAGGAGATGCCCACCACATCGAACCGGGTACCCTTCAGGTACTTGCGAAAGTCTTCGTGGGTCATTTGTTCAACTACCGCGTCCAGGATGGTGACGTTGAAGTTGTGTTTTTTTAGCATGGACGCAATGTGTGCAAGGCCCAGGGGGAAAAAATACCCGGAGAGATCCTTGTACGGGCCAAAGAGTTCTTCGTCTGACTGCGGTGGGGCCAGGAGCAGAATGCTTGTTTTTTTGGCGTTCTTAACGGCGATTTCCATCGAGGATCTCCTCGTGTATAATGCTGCGGGAGTTACCCGCCAGGTTGTATTTGGGTCAGGCCCGGATCGATCCGAATCCGCACCAGCTGTATTCCCGGCAGGAGGTGATGGCGTAGGTGCCAATCTCCTTGCGAAGCGAGAACCAGGTTTCCACTTCTTCACGCGGCAGATAAAATGCAATGGGCGTGAGGAGGTGGTCCAGCACTGTGTGGATGTTTTGTTCGAGCGTTTCGTCGATCCAGTTTTGAAAGTAGTTGTAATAGGGCAGGATTCTGGACGCTTTTTCGCCTCCCAGTTTCCGAGCCGGGGCGTATAGACCGCGTACCAGGAGAAAGAGGGCGAAGCCGCCGAGGCGTGCGACCCACATCAATAAAGGCATGGGGAGTCTGGCGGTGAGCAGTTTGCGAACCGGTGTTATGTAGCGGTCCACCCATTCGTTGCCTTCCTGGCCGTAAACCCAGACCGAAATGTCTCCGCCGGGTTTGACGAGGGGAACGAGGTGGTTGAACCCGCTCTGGGGTTCCGGGAGGTGATGCAGAACACCTACCGAGAATGCATAGTCGAAGGTGGCTTTTTTGAATGGCGGGGTGAAGATATTTCCACGTACGATATGTACGTTGGGCAGGTGTTGTGTGTTCTGGTACGCGGGGAAGACGGAGTCTCCCAGATCCATGCCAACGACTTCGGCTGCTCCAAAACTTGCGCTGAGTGCAGAAAACCGGCCCATGCCACATCCGGCGTCCAGGATTCGTTTGTCCTGGAAGTGCTCGGGTTGTACGGGGGCGATGAATTCCAGAAATGTTTTTTTGTCGTTTTCCCATCCGCTGTCGAACGTTTTCCAGGAATAGGCGAAGCGGTCTACGTTGATCTGTTCGATGCGGGTCACACCGGCCTGTTCGTAGAGATGCGGTACACCGTGCACAATGGGGTTGCAGGCGAGATGGCCGAAGAGGATGTGGTCCCCTTCTGAAGCGGTATCGTGTGCCGTAAGATCGCCGTGGCAGTTGGGGCACACGACGAGCTGGAGGAGAGTTTGTCTCATTCGTATTTCTCCATGCGCAACTGAGAGACCTGGTCGCAAAGTATGCCAAAGAAGAAGATCAGCAAGCCACTCAGGATGACAAATCCGGCAAATACGGAGAACCCGCCGGGGAAAAAGATGAAGGCCCACAGGACGCCAAAGATCAAGAGCACTGTAGCCGAGGGGATAAAGACTTTCAGGGGGTCGAAGAGGGCAATGAGCCGTACGACCAGCAGGAGGGTTTGCATGCCGTCTTTAAATTGTTTGACGGAGCTTTTGCCAATGCGCTGCTCGGTTTGAATGGGTTCCCAGTGGATGTCGTATCCGCGCTTGAGCATAACCAGTGTGGATGTGGTAGAGGCTGAAAATCCGCTGGGAAAGAGATGTACGTATTTGAGGATGACTTCTCTGCGGAATACACGCAGGCCGGAGTTGAAGTCTGGAATTCGGATGCCACTGAGGTAGTTGGCTACCAATTCGATGACTTTTTTACCCAGGACGCGCCCTTTTTCCACGTGGGAGCCGCTGGATCTTTCGCCGACGACCGTGTCGTAGTCGGGAGCCATACCGGCAATGCGCATTACGTCTTCTACGCGATGTTGTCCATCGGCATCGCAGAACAGGACGTATTCTCCATGTGCGGCCAGGATGCCCGTACGCAAAGAAGCGCCATACCCTTTGTTTTTGGGATGTCGGATGAGCCGCACAGAAGGAAAGCCGCTGACTGCTTCGGCTGTGGCATCCTGAGAGCCGTCGTCGATCACCAGAATTTCGTAGCCTGCAGGCTCTACCTGGGGAAGCAGGCTTTCCAGGGTAGTGACAATGCCTTTTTCCTCGTTGTAGGCAGGAATAATGATCGATATTTTGGGAGCTTCAGCCATCATCAAGCCTCGGTGTTGAGGTCAATGCGTTCGAGCCGACCCAGGTACAGGGCGACATATCGATTTGAGTGTCGATAGAAGATTCGGGCAGATGATACAAGCCCGGGACAGAACGGGATGGCTGTCTTCAAACGGTGGGATGGTACGAGGGGTTCAAGGTGGGTGGGTTTGAACCTCTCTTAGATGTATCGGCAATTTCTTAAGAACGCTTAGTAAAATTCAATGGGTGGTTGCTGGCAAGAAAAGCAATTCGTATGCCTGTCAAAATATCGGAAAGAAAGGAACTCGTGTGAGATAATATATATATTTTAATTACAATAT
>JAQCGA010000057.1 GCA_027619145.1 bacterium
GGCTACGGCCTGGAAAAGTTTCTCGGCTTCCACTTCTCTGAGATGGCTTACAAAACGGCCGCCCATGTTGGTTTCGTAGGTGCGCACAATCTGGCGTCCTTCGTTGGCTGCTTTGGCTTTGCCTTCGAATGCATCCAGGATGAGCTGGACTTCTTGTGCTACGGTATAGACCACGGTGTTGTTGGTGCCTGTGCCTTCAGCGTTCAGTACGGTGGTGATTTTGCGCGCGGCTTCGTGAGCGGCACCCACTTTAAAGACGATGTTGGGGCCTACTTCTCCGGCACCATCCGTGAGGCCGAGTTTGCGGTCGTACTCTTTGAGGAAGTTGTCTGCTGTTTCGTAGGCGTTGCGGGCGTCTTCGATGCTGGCGTCGGCCTGGTCTGCAATGTTGGGATTGAGCTGGAAGCTAACCATGTAGTCTTTTAAACCGGTTTTGATTGCCAGAGGCCGGAAGATAGAGAGGTTGGGCCACAGGGCAATGAGTGTGGCGGCCATGGCAATTTCGTCCGCGTGTCCGTCCGGATCTTTTTTCCAATTGGGATGCTTTGCAATTTCGGTTTTTAGCTCGTCTGTGAGCGTTGGGTCTTCGTCAAAGGCTTTGGCGGCCAATGCAGGGTTGGTAGAAACCTGGCAGAAGCCATAGTGGCGTAGGTATTCGAGGCCACGGGCAAAGTCATTTCCGAATCTACCGTAGCTTTTTCCGATCATGTCCCAGTACACGCCGCTGCGCATGTGTTGTTTGAGCAGGGTAAGGAAAGACCGGCCGGGGTTGCTCGCGTCCAGGTCTGCTTCGATGCGCTCGGCCAGGAGCCCGGAGAGGCTGTCGCTCAGATTGACGGACTTCATGTCTTTCAGGAATTCATTCACCACGGAATTCATTGCCGGATCCTGCTTTTTTCCATCTACGGAAGCCAGTACGCGTTCGAGAGCCTCGCTGGCTTCTTTTGCACTGTATCCAACAATTTCTGCATCTCGTCCTACAAAGTTCATGCCCAGCCGGAGCAAGGCCTTGCAGGCCGGATTGGCCGGGGCACTTTTGTCCGTTATGGCGGCCAGCAGGCTGTCCACGCGGGAAACCAGGGTGCCCGCGTTGGGGTTGATGAGGACCCGGTCTGCTACTGCCAGACTGTCTCCGGCTTCCAGGATTTTTACTATGTCCAAATTGTTGGTAGACATCAGACAACCTCCCTTCACGTCACAATTCAGGATAACCTCGCTTTTTGCACAAGGGGTTTTTGCAATCTGGTTACCAATATATTGAAATATAGAGCGGGCAACAAGCATTAATAAGGAAAGCGTTCAGTCGCGGTAAGTCTGGCGGGTAAACGGCCGACGATACGCGACTGAACGCTTTTTTTGCATGAGGGTTTCAGCAGGTTTAAGAAATACCCAGAACGTCACGCATTGTGTACATCCCAGGCCTGGCATTTTCGACGAATCGGGCGGCGCGGAGTACGCCGGTGGCGTAGGAGTCTCGACTCTGTGCGCGGTGTACAAGCTGGATGACTTCGCCGGTGCCGCCAAAATATACGGTGTGTTCACCGGCCAGGTCTCCGGCGCGTACGGCGTGGATGCCAATTTCTTTTTTGGTACGTGCACCCACATCTCCGTGACGCCCATAGAGGCCTACTTTGTCCAGGTCTCGGTCGAGGCCTGCGGCTGCTGCTTTGGCCAGGGCCAGGGCTGTGCCGCTGGGGGCATCGGTTTTGAAGTGGTGGTGTGCTTCTACAATTTCTACGTCGTAATTGTCACCAAAAATGTGTGCGGCTTCTTCCACGAGCTTTGTCAAAACGGTTACGCCCACACTGAAACTGGGAGAGAACACACAAGCCACGTTTTTTAGTGTTTCGTGGAAGGTCTTGAGTTGTTCTGGAGACATTCCCGTGGTGCCCACGACCATGGGCTTTCCGGATTCTGCGGCGATGCGTGCGGCCTCAAGGGTACCTTCCGGAGGGGCAGTAAAAGCGACGACGACGTTGGCGCGACCAATGATATGTTCCAGGTCTTCGACAACGTGAACCCCGAGATGGCTGGCACCAATGACTTCTCCTACGTCTCGGCCAATGGCAGGGTTTCCTGGGGCTTCTACTCCGCCGGTAATTTCCAGGTCATCTGCTGCGAGTGCCAGATGGGCAATGCGGCCACACATTCGCCCGGCAATGCCACAGATTACAAGATTGGTCATGCGGATTCCTCCAGATTGAAAACATAGAATTTTGATCAGGCAATGGGGCCGGCGGCCCGGACTGCTTCGGGGGCATCTGCTTCGAAAGATTTAAAGTTCTCTCGGAACATCCTGGCCAGTTTTTTTGCTGCAACATCGTAGGCTGATTTGTCTTTCCAGGTATTGCGTGGTTGTAACAGTTCGGATGGAACATCTGGACAGGTGGTGGGTACGGAAATGCCAAAGATGGGGTCGTTCGCCATTGAGACATTGTCCAGTTTTCCGCTCAGGGCCGCATGGATCATTGCACGGGTGTAGCCAATTTTCATGCGTTGGCCTTCGCCGTAGGCACCTCCGGTCCAGCCGGTGTTGATGAGCCAGCATTTCGACTTATGTTTTTCCAGGCGTTCACCCAGGAGCCTGGAATAGACCGTGGGTGGCAAAGGCAAAAAGGGCGCACCAAAGCAAGCCGAGAAAGTTGCTTCGGGCTCGGTTACGCCTTTTTCTGTGCCAGCTACTTTGGCGGTGTATCCAGACAGGAAATGGTATCGAGCCTGCTCCGGAGTAAGCCGGGCAATGGGTGGCATCACACCGAACGCGTCCGCGGTTAAGAAGATCACATTTTGGGGGTGCCCCCCAATACCGGATTCCACATAATTTTCAAGGTGCGAAATAGGGTAGGCCCCACGTGTGTTTTCGGTAAGTGAATCGTCGTTCAGGTCCAGGCGACGGATTTCACTGTCCATCTGTACGTTTTCCAGAATGGTACCGAAACGCCGAGTGGTCTGGTAGATTTCGGGCTCGCCCTCTTCCGAGAGGCGAATCATTTTGGCATAGCAGCCGCCTTCAAAATTGAAGACACCGCTGTCGCTCCATCCGTGTTCATCGTCTCCAATGAGCGGGCGTTCGGGGTCTGTGGAGAGCGAGGTTTTCCCCGTTCCAGATAGGCCAAAAAAGAGTGCGACGTCGTTGTCTGGACCGGTGTTTGCGGAGCAATGCATCGGAAATACGTTCTGGCCCGGCAACAGATAGTTCATGATGGTGAAAATGGATTTTTTGATTTCCCCCGCGTAACTGGTACCGCCAATGAGGATCAGTTTTTGGGAAAAGCTGACCAGGATATAATTCTCTGAATTGGTACCATCCATTTCAGGCACGGCGTGGAAATGTGGCGTATGGATTACGGTGAATTCGGGTTTGTGTTCGGCCAGTTTGGCGCCGTCCAGTTCCCGGATAAACATGTTTCTTGCGAACAGGCTGTGCCAGGCTGTTTCTGTGATCACGCGGATGGGTACACGGTATGCCGGATCTGCACCGGCGTAGCAGTCCTGAACAAACAGGTCTTTGCCCTGAAGGTAAGCCAGCAGGCGGCGGTGGAAGTCGTTGAACTGTTTGGCCTCGAACGGGCGGTTCACGTTGCCCCACCAGATGTTGTCTTGAGATCCGGGTTCTTTGACGGTGAACTTGTCATTGGGGGATCGTCCGGTGTGGTGTCCTGTGCGGGCTACAAATGGGCCGAGGTGTGCAATGAGACCCTCGCGCCGCCGTACGGCAGCTTCGTAGAGTGCCGGGGTAGTCATGTTCCAGAAGGTGTAATTTACGTTGCGGATCCCGTGCAGGTCCAATCCGAAGCGACTGCGTCCTGTGCTGCTTGATTCCAGCATGGCGAGTCTCTCTTTCTTGTGGCAGACGATGGTATTCAGGAAACGGAGTATCGGGATTCCAGCTAAAAATATCCCGATTAGTCTGTGTACGCGAGGCCATCCAGTGTAGATGGGTCTTCCAGGCGTTTGCTAATGTTTACTTTAAAGAAGCTCTCGATTGGAGCGAAGATCTCCGGGGTGTTCGATTGTACGGTCCGCGCGATATGTAGCACAATTTCCAGCCCGCTGCGGTTCATTTTTCCCAGCGGTTGTCTGCATGGTCCAGACGGCATCCCCAGGATGTTCATCAAGGTTTTGACGGGAACCGGGTTGCGTGATTTTACAACGGTTTTCCCGAAAGGGGTTTCCTGGTCAGACAGGACAGTGACCATGCCGAAGAGGGGTTTGAGGGCTGCGGCCAGGCGGTCTGCTTCTTTCTGGTTGCCTTCATTCAGGGCCGCAGTAAAGGCCTGAATGGGGCCGGGGGTTACATTAGATAGAACGGAGATAACACCCGAGGCTTTGATGCGCGGATCGGTCATCATTTCGTAGGTTTTGTCATCATCTCCGGAGAGGATATTGAATTCTTTTCCGCAGACGGTGCGGGTGCGGGCCATGTTGTCCAGGTCTCCGGTGGCTTCTTTTACGGTGTTGACGTTCTGGAAGTCCTGGTTGAGAATGGCCAGGTCTTCGGGCAGTAATTTGGTGCCCGAGCGACCGGGGATGACGTAGGAGATGATTTCCATTTCTGGGAATGCCTGGGCCACGGGTGCGATGTACTCGCGGCGAATTTCCAGAGAACTGGGGCCGTTGTAATACGGGTCCACCAGCAAGGCTGTGTCTGCCCCGGCATGAGCGGCGTGTTCGGTGGCTCGCAGGGTTTCTTCGGTGGAATTGCTGCCGGTTCCGGCAATGGCGCGTCCGTGGCCTTTCACAATGGCGCAAACGCGCTCCGTGACGTGGTTGTGTTCTTCCCAGTTGAGCGTAGGACTTTCGCCCGTGGTGCCCACAGCGAGCACGCCGCTAACGCCTTGGGAGACCTGAAAAGAAACAAGCTTTTCTAGCCCGGCTTCATCCACGCCCCTGGTTTGTGTGAACGGTGTGATCAGTGCAGTATAACATCCCTGGAATGACATGGTTCAACCTCCGGAAGAAAAGTGGATCCAGCCGCACGGGCTGGAAACTTCGTTTGGCATGAAAACACAAAACAGCCGGCAGCCTAAAAGGCAGAGGCAGCGCCGGCTGCAGGTATGCAGCGTGGATCACATGCGTGCAAGAGAGCACTCCACAGGGTCTGTCTGTCCTGTGACAATCCAGCGGATGTTATCCGAACTGGACCAGCCCCGGGCCGCGGCGGTGCGAGCCGGAAACTTCGGCAGCCTTTCCCTTTCAAACGGCAGGTACATATCCGCCAGTTTCTGCCGTTTACTTTTGAAAGACTGCGCCTCTACCCTTGCGATTCAGGTGCCACAAAGTACCCAAAGCACGGGTCGCTTGTCAAGGGAAAAGAGAGGAAGGAGGGGAAGCATTGCAAATTTTGAATTGGCCCCGTGCCTCTCCGCCGGGTGGTGGATGAGAAGGGTAATTTGCAATTTGTAATTTGCATTTTGTTTTACAGCCTCTGGAGTTCCAGCCAGAGGTCTTCGTCCACGTCTATCCCTTGACGCATTCTGACGTCGCGTTCTCGGAACGCGCGTTCACCGGGGATCAGGATTTCACCCACACCTTCGGCAGGCTGAGCGGCTTTGACCTGGTCGATGAGTTCACCCACTCCGGCACGGAAGGTCTCGCGGTCCAGGAAGATAGACGGTGAGATGGCCAGCATAAAGATGCCGTAGTTTCGGCCTGGTTCGGGAACGGCGGCTGCGCGAACCAGCACGCCTGAAAAGATCTGAACAAGAAAGGAGAGCGCATAACCTTTGTGTCCGCCAAATGGGAGTGCGGCACCCAGGCGAGCCTGTTCGGGGTCTGTGGTGAGATGTCCGTCCGGTCCCAGGGCGCAGTGTTCCGGAATTGGGCGGTCATCTTTGAGGGCCATCAGGATTTGTCCGTTGGTGATG
Source organism: bacterium (assembly GCA_027619145.1). Next base: position 5,868 of record JAQCGA010000057.1, read on the forward strand.
GCGGCTGTGGAGAGGTCCACCAGGACCTGGCCGTTCTGGGCCGGGAAAGCCGCAGCGATGGGATTGGTGCCCAGGACGGGCCGGGTGCCTCCCCAGGGTGCGGTATGCGGCCTGGAGTCACACATGACCAATCCTACCAGGCCCGCGTCTGCGATCATGGTTGCATAATAACCGAGCATGCCGCAGTGACTGGTGTTGAATGCGCCTACGGTGCCAATGCCCACCCCATCGGCCTTTCCTACAGCGGTGCGGGCACAACGGTGGGCCACCAGATACCCCAGGTTTTCTTGCCCGTCGATGAGGGCGTACGCACCACCGTCGCGCGCCAATTTCATGGGGCGTCGGCCGGTTTCTGCACTGCGTTGCGCGATGCCAGGCAGGCGGATGAGGCCATGGGTGGGCCGGCCGCGCAATTCTGCTTCGAGCAGGATGTCCGATACGATGTGCGCATCCTCTTCTGTCATGCCGCGGCGGACAAGCACAGATTTGCAGAATTCTAGTAGTTCATCAACGTTTCGGAGCATGGTTGCCTCGAGGACAGAAAGTTTGATTCTGTGTTTGCCGTTGTCGATAATACGTCTGTGCTTGTTGCCCGTCAAGGAGAAACGGATTGGAGCAGGCGGGAGGTCTTGACTTTGCGCGGGTGGATCGCCATATTTGTTCGATGTGGATATATGGTTGATAGACAATGAGTACCGGCCTTCGAGGATTGATTTTATGCCCAGAAGACGCGCAGCAAAATCCGGGGAGCGATTGCCACAATTGAAGGGACGGCAGGTGCCGGGGAAGGTGACGCGCCTGGACATTGCTGCCTTGCTGGAGCAATACCGGGGGTTGGAGCAGCCGGTGCGTGGGTTTGTACAGGAGATTTTTGAAAGGGCCCAGCAGGCGAGGGGGCGTGTGGATGAGGATGTGTATGGGGTCTTGCAGGCCACGCTGGGGGCGTTGCGGGAAACCGGAGGGAGACCGCCGGCGCTGGTGTTTGGCATCACGCATTATGAAACAGGAAAAGTGGAACAGGTGGGATTTTTGCCGGAAGGAATGACGCAGATTCCGCAGGGCGGGCGGTTTGTGACGAACTATCCGGGCTTTGATTCGTCAGATTTGAACTCGTTGTTGCGCAGAGGACCCACGCAGATCGGAGAGTGAGGCATGTCTGCCGGACGGTTGCCAATTCGGGCCTATACTTCGGAAGAACTCCGGTTGCTTGCCGCAGAGGGGCGGCTCAAGGGGCGTGGGGTTGAGGGTCTGGTAAATTTGCGTCCACACCGGAAAGGCACGGACCGCCAGGTGCCCCGGGCCGCATTCGAAGCAATGGTTTCTCGGTTGTCTTGCTGGACCGAACCGTTGGCGCTGTTGCACACGTTTCTGGATCTGGTTGGGATTCCAAGTCCTCCTGGTCAGGAAACCGGGGTGGCGTTATTTCTGGCAAAGCGCCTGCGCACTCTGGGCCTGCTCGAGATTCGCAGAGATGGATCTGGCAATCTCATGGCCCGACTCCCGGCCACGTCGCCGAAGGCCCCCAGTTTATTATTTACGGCTCATATGGATTGTGTCTATCCCGGCAACGGAACATTCGTTCAGCCGGTTTTTTGCGTTTCAGGTGAAATTCGGACCGATGGGCGAAACAGCCTGGGGGCAGATGACAAGGCGGGTATTTCAGCGATACTGGCCACACTGGCGTATATCCGGGACGCGCAGTTGGCCCATGGCGAAATTCGTGTGCTGTTCACCGTGCAAGAAGAGTTGGGGTTCCGGGGTATGAAGCAGGTTCCAGCCAGTATTCTGGATGGTGTGCACCTGGTGGTAAGTATGGATCCACCTGTCCGGGTAGAGCGAGAAGAGACCGCGCACCTGGCGGTCTTGCATATGCCACCATCCCATCCATTTGTGCATCTGGTACGACAGGCCGCCGGGGATTGTGGACTGACCCCGCAGATATTGTACGCAGAAGATGGATATGTGGGCGGAGATACAATTTGTCTGTCGCCCCTGGGGGCACTGGTGGTGGATTTTTGTTCTGGGAGCCGGTACCCGCACACGCCGCACGAGCACCTGCATTTTCAGGATTTGCTGGATCAGACAAGCTGGATGTCTGCTACGGTGGAGCGGGTACTGGCGTACGACTCCCATCGGCTGGCACTGCGTTCGGTGTATGGAGATGAGCTGATTGGGACGTTGGCCGGTGTTCGAAAACCTCTTGCGATGACGGCGAAATTACTTGAAGAGAAATTGGCGTTGGCCCGGAGCTTGCACCAGCGGGCCGCGCCCGATATGGTTCCCGCACTGGTTCACCTGTCTGCTGTGGCAACTCGGTTGGGGGATATGGGCTTGCTGAAGGCTGTGGTAAGCGCGTACGGACGCTGCGTTCAGGTGGGACAGGTTCCACAGGTATTGCGGGATCTGACGCTTTCTATGGTTCATTTTATTTCGGGTCTGGCAGATGCACGTCCTGTTCAGCCGCTGGTCTCGGTTGCGCAGGAAGTGGTTGAACGGGGAGGGGACGAGCGCGCTCGGATCCACGCGTTGCATTTTCTGGAGGCGGTGTTTCAGAAGGAGCGGAGGGTCGTCCAGAAGGCGCAGATGTTGCGCCGGTTGGTGTTGTGTTTGCAGAGCAATTCGCCTGGAGTGGTGGACGGTGTGACGCAATTTTTCAGGGCACATCTGGATGATACGATCCATGCGTTAACCGTGGCGTTCTGCCATCGGAATCGGGTCGAGTGGGAACGCATTGTCACTCCTGCGGGCGGACGGTTGGTCGGTGCCCGAGGGCGTTTCCGCGAAGAGGGTGCGGCCTGGACGCTGGTGCGGCAGCGGATTCTTCAGTTGTTGCTGGAAGAGGATCGTATTTTACCCGATATGCTGGAGTGGATCTTTACACACGACGGCGCGGCGATGCAGAAGATTGCTGGCCGGTTTGTGGATCCTTCTCGAACGGGCCGGATTGCCGGGCGGATTTTGCAGAATCTGAATAGCCGGGAGCCAGCGATCCAGGAAACCGCAGTGCAGTTTGTGGGGCAGCATCGCATGCGGCAGGCGATAGATCCGCTGATTGATGTACTGCTGACGCCTTATTTGTGCCGGAACCGAGAGCTGGTGGAATGGGCGCTGGATGCCATTGGCCGACCCGCGCTGGGTGTGGTGATTGGTCGGTTGGGCAATGAGGCTGAATTTTCCGGTTTTGTACGGCGCATGTTCAATCGGCACGATGCGTCTACGGAAGTAGAGTTCCGGCGTCTATCCGGGCGATTGAATGAAACCTATGGTCGTTCTTTCCGGCTGGACGATTCGTCTCAATTGACCATGCTGGGGCACTATATTGGACGGCAGGATCTGGATCGGTTGGACGAGTTGAGTTTGTGGGACAAACGGCGTGCGATTGTGTTTTACGAACATCTCTCTAGGCTCTATCCATCTGGCAGAGATCTGGAGCGTTTGGCAGAGGTTGTTGAAGATACGGCGGCGGGAACGCACGCGCAGTTTATTCAGATGGCGTTGCAGCGGAATATCTTTGAAGATGTGGATTTTATGAATCTGGTGGTCCGGGAAAATCCTCGTTTTCTGGAACACTTTATGCGGATGGAACGACAAGTTTCACGCCACGCGTTGTTGTTGCGCCTGCGGGAGTTCATGATGGGTGCCCAGGTGGATATGGCCGACGTGCAAGATGTGGAGGTTTATTATCTGTATCTGTTGAAGCAAAGCGCGAAGATGCCAGACCGAGGGCGGTATCTGAAGCATATCGAACAGGCCCGGCGATATCTGTTCCCCCAGGTAAAACCATATTGCAAAGCATTTACGATTGCGGGGGACCGGATTGAAGAAGTAGGTACTGTGGATCGACAGCGAATTCGAGCCCTGATTGCTTCGTTGCCCGATATGGAAAGCCGGGCAGACCGCCTGCGGAATCTGCTGGTATCCGATGTGTTGGCCCGGCGGGAACGGCAGCGCTTAATCAATGCGTTGTCCGATACGTTTGGAATTGACGTAACCCTGTTTAATACGCTGGAAGATCGGGCAGATGCCGTATTGGGTGGAATCGATTTTGAGTTCGATTCGGCGTACCGGCCGGTGCCGCAGGTGGTGTTCCCACATTTGCTGCGTGTGCGGATGAAGCACCGCAACGATGTGGTGGTAGGTTTTATGCTGGAGTATGCGCTGGAGTACGCGCTGGTCAATCATCCGGAAATTCGGAGTGTGCTTGAGTCCGGTGAACTGGACCTGGTACTGGATAACTTGAATGATTTACTGACGGACCGGGTGTACGAGGCCGAGCGAGATCTTTCGGAAGATGTATTTGAGGAATTGCATGAAAAGCACGTAGCCGCGCTGGTTGATTTTTATACGTCACAGTGGAAGAGTATTGTGAGGGGGTTAAAAAAGGAGTTCCCATCGGGACGGCCCGCAGAGATGATTTCAAAAACCGAGCAGGCCATGTTAGAGTATAATGTGCGGGATGAAGATGGAGCGGATTTGCTGGATACCAATTTGAACCGTCTGGTTCAGGTCCTGCGACCGGCGGATGCAAATTTACTCACGTTCCATCTTCGACACAGGGAATGTTATAAAGTGTATGTGGCTGTATTGCGTGCGCGGAACATTCGCCAGCTGAAACGAATTTACCGGGAAGTGTATTTGCTGTTGCAAGATGAGATTTCATTTGCTGGCCGAGAACATGGTGAGAAGAAGGTGGAGCTGCAGCGTACACCCGCCGCACCCGGGTATTTGAAATACGCACGGAAAGAGCTGGGTAAGTTGGGTAAACTGATGAGCGATTTCGTGCTGGAAAGGGCTCTGGAAGAACGGGTACAGGCGGTGCAGGTAGAAATTACGAAACTGCGCCAGGTTGTGGTGGGTACGTCGCAGATTTTGTGCGCACCCAGCAAAGATGTGAGTATTGTGTATCGAAGCTGGCCAGGCAACGATTGCAATATGGGCAATATTCAGCAGGTGCTGTGTCCAGACTGTTCGTTTTATAAGATTATTGCAGATGGAGACTGGAAGGGCTACTTTACACTGGTGGAGGTACGCCGGAAGAACGAACGAGCATTTCTGCTGGATGTGCTCAATTATAGCGGGTTGCGAATGGAGAACCAGAGTTTCGTCAAGGTACTTCTGCATTACGTGATTCAGATCGCCCAGGCAGAAGGCATCGAGTACGTGCTGACAAGCAGCTACGATACACATATATCCAACCGGGATTATATCCGGCGTGCGTTTCACAAAGAGTTTCCAGCGCTGGGGACGGTTCAGAATTTTGCCCTGGTTTGCACGCCTGTTGCGTCGTTTCAGTCGCTGATGCCCAACCTGTCTGTGATTTGGAAAAACAAGACGGCAGAGAGTTGACATTGTTGCGCTGGTGCGTTATGTTATTTCGTTCTACGATAGACGTCTTGTTTTTGAGGGTTGAAAAACGAGCGTGTATGTCTGGCATGTTTGCTTGAGATGTTCTTACGACTTTACATGAAAGGTTTTCCATGCATTCACCCGTTCCGGAGCGTCACACGCTGGATAATGGCATCCAGGTATTGGCCGAGTCCATGCCTGGCGCGCAGTCCGTTGTGGTGATGTTCCGGTTTCCGTTCGGCGCCCAGGAGGATCCAATAGACCGGCTGGGGATGGCCAGTGTAGCCGAGGATACGTTGTTCAAGGGAACGCCCGATAAGGATGCGCGGGCGGTGTTTGATACATTTGATGCGCTGGGTGTGCGGCGCGGTTCGGCTGCTTCTGTGGAGTACACGGAATTCCAGGCACAGCTTTTGCCGCGTCATCTGGAAGAAACGTTGAGGCTGTACGCAGAGGTATTCCGTAACGCTTCGTTTCCGGATGACCAGGTGGACGTGTCCAAAGCGCTTGCACTGGAAGAATTGAAGCGGTTGGAGGACAATCCGGCGCAACAGGTGATGTACAAGACCTACCAGGCTGGCCTGGGTGACCCTATGGGGCGCCTCCCGCTAGGAGAGATGGGGACAGTGGCCACCATTGCTCCGCCTGATGTGCGTACGTTCTGGACAAAATTCTGTGGGCCGGAACACCTGATTATTTCTATGGCGGGTGGGCTGGACGCGCAGCAGATGTTTGATGCTGTGGAAGCGGCGTTTGGAGATTGGCCGATGGACGGCCGAGAAGCCGGGCAGGTCCACCCTGTATCGGTGGCTTCCAGATATGTACACCAGTCGAAGCAGTCTCAGCAGGCGCATATTGGGATGTTGTTTGGTTCGGTGCCGCGCGGGCATGAATTGTATTATTCCGGGCAACTGACGATTGCGGTGCTTTCGGGGAGCGGTTCCAGC
>JAQCGA010000058.1 GCA_027619145.1 bacterium
CCTCAATCAGACCTTCAGCCGCCTCCAAACCGACCTGACCTTCGCACCGAACCGCATCGCTCTGGAACGGCTCCAGGTGGCCGAGGGCAAAGGCACGCTCTCCCTCTCCGGCGAGATCACGCTGGACCGCCGGAAACTGCAAACCTTAACGGCAGACCTGCAAGCCGTAGACTTCCGGGCCGTCAATCTGCCCGACATCGGCGCGACCCTCCGGGCGAACCTTCACCTGGAGGGCAGCCCAGACGCGCTCAGGCTCACCGGAAATATCGAACTCCTCCGTGCGGTCATCCAGCTCTCCGGCCTCCTAGAAGGCCCCTCCGACCTGGACCCCACGGTCTGGCCCATCTACAACAACCTCACCGCAGACCTCCGGATTTCTGCCCGGCGCAATGTCTGGATTAAAGACAAAGACCTGAACCTTGAGATCGCCGGAGACGTGGACCTGCGCAAAGACCGGGAGGGCGTCCGCCTCTACGGCTCGCTGAACAGCAGGCGGGGGCGCTACGAGTTCCAGAGCACCCGGTTTGCTATCGAACGCGCGGAGATCCAGTTCCAGGGCAAGCCGGACCTGGACCCGGACCTCTACATCCTGGCTACCAATCGCATCCGGCTGGCCGGTGGCGAGCCGGCCGTGATCAACGCCATCATTGGCGGCACCCTGAAATACCCCCGGATTACCCTGGAAAGCGACCCCCCGATGCCGATGCCCGACATCCTCTCCTACCTGCTACTCGGCCACCCCGCCGAATACCAGGGCTCCGGCCCCGGCCTGGAGAATCGGGCTGCGGGATTTGTCGTGGGGGTGGCCGCCAACCAGCTCAAACAGACTATCGGCCGGCAGTTCAACCTGGACCTGGTCGAAATCGACGCGGGCGGATCGGGCAACAGCCGGATTCGCGTGGGCAAATATATTGGGCAGAAACTCTTTGTCAGCTACACCCAGGAAACGGGATCGGGTGGAAACGAAGTCACCGTGGAATACGAACTCCTGCCCCAGATCACCCTGGAGGCGCAACAGCGCGTAGACGGCGAACAGCGCCGCCAGCGCCAGTCCCTGAGCCTTTTCTGGAAGGTGGAGTGGAAGTAGGTTGAACGGTAGAAGGAACGCGGCCGTAGTGCATTCCAACGATAGGGGGTTGATTATGAGTATCAAAGATGGTTCCGGCCAGCACATAGACCGGGAGCAAATTAAGACATGGGATCCATCTCAAGGGATTTTATGGCTTCACCTTGACTATGCGGACGAAGGGGCTAAAAAGTGGCTCTTTGAAGAGAGCGGAATAGACGCTGTATCGTGCGAGGCCCTGCTTGCAGAAGAAGCCAGGCCCAGAATCGTCTCATCTTCCAATTCCCTTCTTTTGATCCTTCGCGGCGTAAATTGCAATACAAGGACGGAACAAGATGAAATGGTATCGATCCGCATGTGGTTCGATGAGCACCGCATCATCAGCATGCGACATCGTCGGGTCATGGCAATAGAGGATATAAACAAGAGCATCGAAACAGGCAAAGGGCCGGATTCCGTAAACGATTTTCTCGTCATGGTTGCTAATAAGCTTGTAGACCGCATGGGGGATATCATAAGTGACATTGACGATCATGTGGACGAACTGGAAGACCTGGTATTGACCCAGGAGAGCCATGAACTTCGCTCCAAACTTGCCAATTTGCGAAGACAAACGATCAGCTTGAGGCGTTATATTTCACCGCAACGGGATGTACTGGCACGGTTACAGAGCGAGCGAATATCCTGGATAAATGATATCGACAGAGTTCATATACGTGAAATTACCGAACGCACAGCCAAGTTTATAGATGATCTGGACTCTGCGCGAGATCGTGCCGCAATTACGCAGGAAGAACTCAACAATCGCCTGTCCGAGCAAATGAACAAGACCATGTATATCCTTTCCATTGTTGCCGCCATCTTTCTTCCCCTGGGCCTCATTACCGGCCTCCTGGGAATTAATGTTGGGGGTATCCCCGGCACGGATAACAATTTCGCATTTGCGTTCGTCAGCCTATTCCTCATCATTTTTGCTTTTTTTCAATATCTGCTTTTTAGACGAAAAAGATGGCTTTAATCCTGGATATAAAAAGGACGTAAAAACAGCATAAACACCATCTGTAACAGAAAAGAGAGGACTTACGAATATTGCCGTAAGTCCTCTCTTTTTATTGAACCCGGCGCGTCAAGAAACGTTTTGATCTCGTCTTACCCGCCATCTATATTGCATACTTACAAACACAACCAACTGCCACCAAAAAAGAAAGACTGACATGCCCCCCTTATTTACTCATATTTCAGACCCAGACCATTTCTACCACGTCACTCCAGACGAAATCGACCAACTGGCAGAAGACCTGAACACCCTTACCACACCTGCTCTGACGATCGACGTTTTTCCACAGCACATCGGCCGAAACGTCTATGCACTCACATTCAACGATCCAGCCTACGACAGACCCAAGCAACGCATCTTCATCTCCCGGCCACACGCACACGAACCTGCGGGTACGGCCGCCTGTACCGAACTGGTCAAAACTTTGGCCGGATATTCCGAATATGCAAACCAGAACACCGCCTGGCGTGAATACGTATTAAAAAACTTCATCGTCACCCTCGTCCCAGATGCCAATCCCGGTGGGAGCCAACATGCCCCGGTGAAATTTTGGGATGGCTCAGAGGTCCCCAACGAACGCTTCTTCCTCTGGATGTTCGGAGAATCCGGAGAAACCCCGGGTGAACGGTTTCCCAGGGTGGACACCTGGGACATGCGCAAAGTCACCCCTCCTGCCCTCCTTGGAGTTGCCTACGAACAAATCGACGAACATACGTACGTAGAACCCAACCGAGACTACCGTTCCACCTTTTTTTCTTCTTTCTTTGAATGCGACAAAATCCACCACTACGACGCCTGGCTGGACCTGCACCAGACCGAATTCGTCAACTCCGACCGGAACTGCCAGATCTTTCTTCCTCTCTTGTTTGAAACCCTCCCAGAATCCAGGCAAGCAAAATATCGATCTCTGGGGGAAGCCATCCACACAAGTTGGAAACAAGAAGGTGCGGCACCGTTCGACCACCCCCAGGTCCCCTACAAAAACAATCCCACACAACGCGACTTCCTCGCCCGGGTCTGGGGCCCCATTGATGAACGGATGCTACACCTGGTAACCGAAGTCCAGAACAACAACCTCCGCACACCGATATCAACCCAGGTTCGCCTCCAACTCGCGGCAATTCTGGAAACCATTTCCTGGTTGCAGAAATAAAAACACTTCACCTGCAAAACCATTTCAGAGGAGATAACACGTATGACCTCCAGTACCCTTCCCACAGGCTTCACCAATCACGGCGTACCCGCTCCCGTGGGCATGTCCGCATGGGGCGGCCCCGTCCCTGCACTCGATGCAAACGGTCGCCGCATCCTGGTCATTAAACTGTGGGCCGGCATTGGAAAACAAAAAGCCTACTACCTCCTGGTTGATGCGGAAACCGGTGAATCCACCCAGATCGACCCCGAAGGCAGTGAACCCGGTGCCTTCAGCAGCTTTCTCACACCCGACAACAAATTTTATGACACCCTCGACGAACAACTCATCGAACTCGACGTGTTCACACAAACCGTCCAGCGAGTCGGTCCTGTACCTGCTGGAATCACAATGTCGTTCACCCTGGGAGACGACGACCTCCTCTACATCGGCATGTACCCCAACGCCGAAATCCTCTCCTTCAACCCCAAAACGCGCGAACTGATCAACTACGGCCCTCTCGCCTCGGAAACCTGGCCCCAGTACCCTTCCCTGGCAATGGATGACCAGAAATGGATCTATGCCAGCATTGTGCACCAGCGCGGGAACATCATCGCATTCCATCCGCAAACTCGGGAAAACCGCCAGCTCTATCCGGAAGAAAAACGAGCCTACTGTGATGCGCGAGAAATCTGGCGGGGAACCGATGGCAAAGTCTATTGTCGCCCAGATAAAAAAAGTCCCTGGTACCGCCTCTACAATGGCCAGATAGAGGAGTTACCAGGAAATCCAGAAGTGGACCGCCAGGGCCATACTGCAACCGTAACCTCCCCCGGCGTCTGGCCCGACGGCTCGCGCTTTACCACAGTGGACGTCTCCAACCGCAAAGCAAAAATCCTCGACGTCGGTGCACAGGAACCCAGAGAAATCACCTTCGACTATTCAGATGCAGGTGTCCGCATCTACTCGCTCGTAGGGGGACCGGACGGAAACCTCTACGGCGCTACCGGCATACCATTGCGGGTATTCCACTATGACCCGGATACGGGCGACATGCAAAATTGGGGACTCGCAGGATATGGCGGACACGTCAACCAGTGGGTCCGCCAGGGAAATAAACTCTACGGCGGCGTGTATAGTTCCGGTTCCCTCCTCGAATACGATCCCTCCCAGCCTTTTGAAGACGCAGAAATTGGCCAGAGCAACAACCCCAAACTACTCTACGGCCCCCCCGAAGTCCGCGACCTCTACGGCCGCCCCCACGCCATGCTGGCTCACCCAGATGGCGAACACGTACTCCTGGGCGGCAACCCGGCCCGTGGGCTCGTTGGTGGCGGCCTGCTCATCTACAACATCCCCACCGGCAAAGCAACCGTCCTGGACCGAGAAGACCTCGTCAACGATCAGGGCGTAGCGGCAATCACACCCCTACCCAATGGTGACCTGGTCATAGGTGGCACGACCCGAGCTGCCACCGGAGGAACCGCCACAGCAAAAGAAGCCATCGTCTATCGCCTGGACTGGACCAGCAAAAAAATTACCGCACAATGGACTCCAGTACCAGGCCTGGAAGTCATTTCAGATCTCATTACCGGCCCAGACGGCTTAATCTACGGCCTTGCGGCTCCCAACCAGTTCTTCGTACTCAATGCAGATACCGGAGAGATCGTACACAAAGAAGAAATCACTGCCTATGGACCAGTCACCGGCATGCAGGCCCCGCGCACAATGGCCATTGGACCGGACGGGGGAATCTACATCGTCTTCCGAGACGCCATCGCCCGCATGGAGCCCGGCACATTTATCCACCGCGAAATCGGCCGCCCAGGAGAACCCATCACCGCCGGAATCCTCATCCAGAACAACCGCATCTACTTCGCCTGCGGCGCACACCTGTGCAGTTGCGGTTTGTAAAAACCTGGAACGACCGCATCAAAAACATCAACGGCTTACGAGAAATTTTCGTAAGCCGTTGATCACTGACACAAGGGCAGGATTAAGATATGTACATCTTGATGGCCCCGGATTTCACTCCGGAAATCCGTACGCCTTCTCCTCACCTGGCAATCCCAAACGTCATCTACCGCTGCTTTTCCTGCATCTCCCGCTTCCGCATCGGCATGCCGTCGATCAACCCGAATACCGCATCCATCTCTCCTTTCAGTACCAACCCAACGCTCGCCCCTGGTCTCACCTGTCACATCTCAAGACACAGAACCGCAACATCGTCGTCGTATTCTGCTTGTCTACCCCATTCCCGCACGGTTCCCACAAGGCTGGCAATCCCCTCTTCGAATGGTAGCTTTCTGTCCCGCTCGATCTGCTCGATGACCCGGTCGCAACCGAATTGTTCTTCCTCCGTATTCATCATCTCCGTCAGTCCGTCTGTATACATATAAAGCCGGTCTCCGGGTTGAAGCTGAATTTCGTTATCCTGATAAGTGACATCCGGTAAAATGCCAATCGGGGCGCCCGTAGCATAAAGCTGTACTGGCTTTGCACCGTGGGGTGCGTAAAAGGGCGCGGGATGCCCCGCCGTCACATATTTGAAAAGGCGGGTACGCGTGTTCAGAACTCCGTAGATGAGCGTGAAATACTGCCCGGTCTCCAGATTCTGGGGAAATTGTCGGTTCAGCTTTGCTGCGACCTCGGAAGGCGGCAGAATCTCATATTTCCCGCCATCCAGCACCTGCTTGAAAAGGCCGGACTGGCCCCGCTCAGGAGACAGCCAGTGGCTGAGCGTAACCGAAAGCAGAGCCGAAGATACGCCGTGGCCGGAAACATCCAGCACGTAGAGGCCCACATGTTCGGCGCCCAGCGGGATCACGTTCAGCGTATCGCCGGCCAGTTCTTCGGTGGGGTCCAGCATCCACGACAAAGAAACCCCGTCAACATCTGGAAGCGCTTTGGGCAACAGCGCCTTCTGTATTTGTGCCGCCATATCCAGGTCTTTTTTCATACGCGTATTTGCGGCCTCGCAACGGGCCAGATCTTCATAATTCGGCCGATCTGCGGCGCTGTTGTGACGGAACGCCTGCACCACCTGCCCCTCGTCCATCAAAAACACGCCAGGCATCTGGAAGCTGTCGGTCTTCGAAAAGCCCAGTCCGTGCCCATCCAGAATGCCTGCTCGGAACCCACGCCACCACACCTTCAGCCCGAAGAGTTGCCGCAACCGTCCCCGCTTCAGACCGAACGCCCGATACAGCTCCCGGCCGGGGTCAGAAACACGGTCCAGATCCTCCAGCCCGTACCTGGAAAGCACACGGGCCGCTTCCGAATCATCTGTAACCATGTGGACCAGCACAATCCGGTTGCCAGGTGCCTCCAGCTCCTGACGTTTTTCCGCCACATCGGCAAGCGTTTCCCGGCAGAAAGTACACCCGAAGTGCCTCAGAAAGACCACCAGCAAACGAGCGTTTTCAGAAAGTTCGACAAGGGTCTGCCCATTTTGGGTAACCACCGTTTCCATCGCTTCAGAAAAATTGGCGCGGACGGAAGGCTCCTCAATATAGTTCCGGTACACCCGGTACAGGATCAGCCCGAACGGAACCCACCAGACCACGTCGTTGACCAGCACCACCCAGCCTGCGCGCCACGGCAAATTCCCTTCCAGGGCCGCCTGGAAAAATCCGATCGGACCGAACACCTTCCCCAGCAACCCCACCAGCACAAGAGGCCATTGCCGAAGAGGATCGGTTGCCGCAAGCGCATAGCCAATTCCGTACATACCCACCATCAGACCGAGCCCCTGCAGCACCTCCGGATACACAGGTTGCACCACGCCGGCCCACTGGAACGGAAGGTTCGGGAAAAAAACCACGAACGCTCCCCAGCACATATTGTAAAGGGCCGCCGCGCACAGCACACGCACCATCCAGACCGGGCGCTGATCTTCTGAATCCAGGGATGTCATCCAAAACCTCATTTTGTGGAAATACGGAAAGAAAATACCATCTGACACAAGATAATATATGCAACTGTCTATATTTTGTCAATATTTATATCGTCATTCAATTTCTCCTGCTAAATATATATAATTAATTATTTTATATATAAAATAGAACTTTCTATTCGAAGAAAATTCTTGACATCCTCTAAAATTCTTGTAATATTTTTAGACAAATAATAGACACGATTGGGACACTCCAGCTCGAATCCTGCCTGAATACCCCTGGGGGTCCCACCCAAACTTTCCCGGCAGAGCTTTTTCTCCGTACAGGATCGGAGAAAAGCTTTGATCTCGCCCTTTTTCCTTCTATATTGCCTTCCAGAACCGGAACACACAAGTCCATTTCTCAATACAGGAGCTTCTACAAATGCCCGATCAAACCGGCAGGTCCCTCACCGTGTACGTCGGCACCCACGTCGCCGCCCAAACCGAAGGCATCTATATCCTCCACCTGGATACCTCCACTGGAGCGCTGACTCCCGTTTCGAAAGTCCCGGATGTCCGCAGTCCTTTCTTCCTCGACACCAGCCCGGATGGACAATACCTCTACGCCGGTTGTGTACTCGACGAATTCAACGGCGAACCCGGCGGCAGCGTCAAAGCCTTTTCCATAAACCCACAAACCGGCAACCTCACACTCCTCAACGAACAGCCCGCAAAAGGAGAGGTCCCCTGCTACGTAAGCGTTGACAAAACTGGCCGCTGCCTGCTTGTGGCAAACTACAGCTCTGGAAGCGTAGCCGCATTCCCAATCAACGAAAACGGCACCCTCGAACCGGCATCTCAGGTCACCCAGCACGAAGGCTCCAGCGTCCACCCCGATCGCCAGGAAGGACCGCACATCCACTCCATCGTCCTCTCCCCGGATCACCGGTACGCCTTTGCAGCAGACCTCGGCACAGACAAAGTCCAGATCTACAAGCTGAACGCATCCTCCGCAACACTCGAGCCCAACGACCAACCCTTCGTCTCCACCCAACCCGGCGCAGGCCCCCGGCACATGGCCTTCCACCCGAACGAAACCAGAGCTTACCTCATCAACGAACTCGACAACACCTTTGCCGTGTACGACTGCAACGCCAAATCCGGAACTCTAAAAGAACGCCAGACCCTCTCCGCACTGCCCAGTGATTACGACGGTGATAGCTACGGTGCAGACATCGTCGTACATCCCTCCGGCCGCTTCCTCTATGGCTCCAACCGCGAACACAATAGCATTGCCATTATGACCATCAACGCCTCTACCGGCGAACTCACACCCTTTGCCCACCAGCCCACAGAAGCCTGGCCCTGGAACCTGGAAATTGACCCCACCGGAACCTTCCTCCTTTCCGCCAACCAGCGCGGCAACTCAGTCACCGTTTTCCGGATCGACCAGAATACCGGTGCCCTCCAGCCCGTGGGGAATTCCGTTGAAGTTCCAGGTGCTGTTTGCATCAAAACGATCTAAGCAGGTCCCCGGATGGGTGCACCCAATAAAAATGTAGCCAGGGCAGAACGCGTCGTATTTGGGTATATTTGTCGTAATTGATCGTCTCCATCGCGTTCCTCTTCTATTACCTACGGAGCGACCCCATGCAAGAAAGCATCGAAAAGTGGTTATTTGATCCAGGGGTCGGAAAAGTCCTGGCTGCATTGCTGGCAATGCTACTGGTCGTCGTCCTCGTGCGCTCCACCCAGAGCGCCATCGGGCGAATCATAGAGAACTCCGAACGCCGATACCGCATCCGAAAACTAATCACCTTTGCAGGATATATCCTTGCAATCTTCCTCCTTTCCATCGTATTCAGCGAAAAACTGGCCGGACTCACTGTATTCTTCGGCGTGGCCGGTGCCGGTGTGGCTTTTGCCCTGCAAGAAGTCATTGCAAGTGCAGCCGGTTGGGTCGCCATGTCCTTTGGCCGTTTTTACCAGGTAGGCGACCGTGTTCAATTGGGTGGAATCAAAGGCGACGTTATTGACATTGGCGTCTTGCGAACCACTCTCATGGAATGTGGTGGATGGATCAAAGGAGACCAGTACAACGGCCGCGTCGTTCGCGTTGCCAATAGCTTTATCTTTAAAGAACCCGTCTTCAACTACTCATCGGATTTCCCGTTTCTCTGGGACGAGATCCTCATCCCGGTCAGATATGGTTCAAATTACGAAAGAGCCCGCAAAGACTTTCAGCAAGTACTCGATGACATCACTGGAGAACACGCCCGCCGCATCAAAAACGACTGGCGACACATGACGGATAAATATATGCTCGAAGATGCCCGACTGGAACCTATGGTAACATTGAATATGCAGGAAAACTGGGTCGAGTACGCCCTCCGCTATGTCGTGGACTACAAACAACGTCGCACCACAAAAGACAAAATCTGTGTCCGCATCCTGCAGGCAATCGAGCAATCGAAAGACGAAATCCGGCTGGGTGCGTCCTCCTTCGAAGTGGCATCTATCCCGCCCGTGGATATCTACTTGAAAGAGAAAAAGTAACATCACCCAAACTACAGAACAGAATCTGGATCAAAATTTGCCTTCCAGCCAAGTTTTGATTAAATTTCCTACCTGTCCACAACACCTTTTGCCTCCCAAAACGGAGACGCCCATGTCGTTTCTCGAAACCATTCAGAGTCCTGCCGATCTAAAAAAACTATCCCTTGAAGAACTCGATCAGGTTTGCCTCGAACTCCGCCAGTACATCATCGATGTCGTCACCGAAATTGGCGGTCACTTTGGCTCCAGCCTGGGTGCGGCAGAACTCACAGTTGCCCTGCACTACATCTACAATACCCCCAAAGACAAAATCGTCTGGGATGTGGGCCACCAGGCCTACGGTCACAAAGTCCTCACCGGGCGGCGCGAAGCCCTCAAAACCATCCGGCAACCCGGCGGCATTTGCGGCTTCCCTATGCGCTCCGAAAGCCCCTACGACACCTTTGCCGTAGGCCATGCCGGAACCTCCATCTCCGCAGCCCTCGGCTTTGCAACCCAGCGCGACCTCCTGGGCGAAACCCACAAAGTCATCGCCGTCATTGGAGATGGCGGGCTCACCAGCGGCCTGGCCCTGGAAGGCCTGAACAACGCCGGTGCCGCAGAACGCGACCTGCTCGTCATCCTCAACGACAACCGCATGTCCATCTCCCCCAACGTGGGTGCCCTCTCCCATTATCTCACACGCATCATCACGGACCCCATTTACAACCGGCTCAAAGACCGCATCACCCGGGACCCGCTCTACCAAAGAGTCAAAGAAGAAACCTGGAACCTCACCGGAAAAATCCCCATCGTCGGCGAAAATCTCCGCCGCGCCATCGGCGGATTCGAAGAAGGCCTGAAAGGCATGCTTGTGCCCGGCATTATCTTCGAAGAACTCGGCTTCCGCTACCTGGGCCCCATCAACGGAAACAACCTGCAAGAGGTCGTCCAAACCCTGTCCAACATCCGGGACCACAAAGGGCCGGTACTGCTGCACCTGCACACGATAAAAGGAAAAGGGGCCATCCCCGAAGAACAGGAAGACCCCTACAGTGCCGCATCCACCAAATACCACGCCATCAGCCCGCCGTCACCCAAAAACCCGCTGCCCAAATACCAGACCGTCTTCGGCGAAACCCTTACCGAACTGGCCCGAAACGACAGCCGCATTGTGGGCATCACAGCCGCAATGGCCGAAGGCACGGGCCTGGACATCTTCCAGAAAGAACACCCGAAACGCTTCTTCGACACGGGCATTGCCGAACAACACGCCGTCACCTTTGCCGCCGGAATTGCTCTGGAAGGGGGCCGTCCGGTCGCAGCCATCTACTCCACATTCTTACAACGCGCATACGATCAGATCATTCACGACGTCGCCCTGCAATCAGCCCCGGTCGTCTTCTGCATGGACCGCGCCGGACTGGTTGGTGCAGACGGCCCCACACACCACGGAGACTTCGACATCTCCTACCTCCTGTGTGTGCCCAACATGATTGTTACCGCCCCCAAAGATGGAGACGAACTACGCGACCTGCTCTATACCGCCATTCAGCAGGTGGACCATCCTTTCGCCATCCGCTACCCGCGCGGCAACGCCAACGCACCCCTGTCCGGAAGAGACCCCGAAACACTCTCCATTGGCTCATGGGAAAAGCTGTCCGAAGGTGAAGATCTGGCGTTCCTCGCCGTAGGTTCTATGGTTGACAATGCGGTGCAGGCCAGCGCAATCCTCGCAGAAGAAGGCATCTCAGCCGAAGTGATCAACTGCCGCTTTGTCAAACCCATGGACCTGGAAATGCTCACCGACCTGGCCGAACGCCACCCCATCCTCATCACCATCGAAGAAAACACCGTCGAAGGTGGGTTCGGTTCCGCCGTTGCCCGCCACCTCAGCGACCGCATGCAACCCGGCCAGAAACTTTATACCCTGGGCATTCCGGACCGCTTCTTCTCCCACGGCTCCCAAAACGCCCTCCGCGATGAAGCCGGCCTTTCGCCCCGGGCCATTGCAGACTCGGCCCGCCGTGCGTTCGCCGCCAGGCTCGAACAGCGGTAGAACTCACCGGGGTAAACATCATTTCCTGCGTTCTGAACTTGATTGCAAGTCGAAGGTCACAGATTGAAACCGTCTGTGATTCAACTTTTCTCCGCACCAATCAAAAATGCAAGGTCGCCGGACCGAACCGCAGCAAATCGCCGAATCGCCCAGACCCGTCCTTCAACCGGAGAGACGAGCACTTCTTCAACATCGCCTCGAGTAGAAACAATCTTCGCCAACGCAGCGCCTGCCGCAACATATTCATCCAGGTCCACAAGCGCCTTAAAAATTCCCGAAGCCCCGCAATTCACCGGATGCGTTACCACAACGGCTCGTTCCGGCACATCGCCAAGATCTCCCTCCAGCATTCCCTTTGCAACCAGCACGCGGCGAAGCCCCTCAACCAGCGGCTCCACATCGCTCATCACAAG
>JAQCGA010000059.1 GCA_027619145.1 bacterium
CCTTCCGTCCTTTGGGCACCCCAAACGATACATCCCGCAGCACAGACCGGCTTTCGCTGCCAAACACATCATACGCCTTGGACACATTCTCAAAACTCAAAACCGCTTCCATCTGCCCTCACGATCGCTAAAGTACAATCCTGTTTTTGAATTCTTTCAACATACCCAACTCCTACAAAAAACAAGAGCGGAACCAGCGCGGTCCGCCCTCTGAACATACCTCTATATTTCCAAATCTCCTCCCACCACACCCCGGGCGGCCACGGGGGGGCCGCCCCTACAAAAACACCTTGCACGCCCTCCGTTTTCCCTTTGCGTCTTTGCGTGAGACGCCTTCCCAATCCACCCAACCAGCGAATGGTCTTCGTGGCCCTTCGTGGACGGGCTGAACGGAGGGGGGTAGTTTCGTGCCTTTCGTGATACTTTATTCAATCTTTCCTGTAAAAAACTTCCACGGATGTTTTGCCAGATCTTTCAGTGAACCCGTGGCGTCCTTCAGGTTCTCAATCGACTCCAGCACATCCCCTCGGCTGCCCGTGGTCAAACTATCCACATTCACCATCAGGCGTTGCAGATGCCCCAGGTTCTGGTTCAGGGTCTGCAGCGTGACCTGCACCTGTTCGTGGTTTTCCACCAGCACCGTATCCACAGTAGCCAGAAGCGCCGACGTATGAGACAGATTTTCGCCCAATTGTGCCAGGGCTTTTTGCATGCCCGGATCCATATTGGAAAACGCCTGACCCATGCTTGCAAATGCTTGCGTCCCAGACACACTCAGCCGGTCCACACTATCCGCAATTCGATTTACCAGGAACACAAATCGGGCAAATTTCCCACCGACATCTCCGTCGTCCATACGCCGGATCATACGCGTAATGGAACGCATCATCTCCTGCGCGCCTTCCAGTGTATCCCCAAATTCATCCGGTATACTTCCAGGAATGACTGCGCCATTCGCCAACAGGTCTGCCGTTTGTTCTGGCACTTCCAAATCAATATATTTTTCACCTACCAGCCCACCGCCCTGAATGGAAGCAATGGTCCCCACACACAGCGGATACTGGTTTTCAATAGCCAGAACGACCCTGAAAAATACGTCATCTTCCGGCATCGGATTGAACAAGACCTGATCTACATGTCCAATCTCGTAGCCACGCAGCCGAACCTTCACACCTTTTTTCACACTCGAAATACGTTCGAATTCCGCTGTAATCGTATAATAACCCGTTCCCCACCACCGCGACTTCACAAAATATACAGACAGGAGCGCAACCAGGGTCAGCACCACAAAAGCCCCGATCAAAAGGTCCCGTTTTTGGTGCTCCACAAAAGTCTGCACGTCTCGGCCTCAGTAAAAAATCCCGGATCGCCCCGTTTACCCTGCCCTCTTCTCAACGCCCCGGCGCTGGAGTACTCTTCTTCACCTGATACAGATCAACAAACAGCGCACTCAACTTCTGCCTTCTCAAAAACGCAGGTACCGCTGCCGGTCTTCAAAGTATACCTTCCCGTCTCGGAACGTACCAAATCGGTCTGCAAACCCCTCATAATGGATAGACTCGGATACCGCGACCAGCATCGTAGGAGGCCTTTCGTGATCCAATTGGCGGGAAACCCATACGCGCACCCGCTCAATCGTATCCAGCAATCGGTCCGCCACATCTGAGGGGAACCCTACCAGTGGATCATCGTAAAACAGTACCTCCGGTGCCATCGCCACAGACCGCCCAAACGCCACCCGCATCCGTTGTTCCGGCGTCAGATCTACCGGCCGCAGACCTGCCACCGGCCCCAGGCTCAGAAGTTCCAGAAGTTCCACCACACGACCCCGTGCCACATCTGCTGGGATGGTCCGATGATAATTCAGCGGCAGCGAAATATTGCCTTCTGCACTCAAATTGCTAATCAATCGGGCGTCCCGGAATACAAACCCCAGACGCTGCCTCAATTCGTGTAACTCTTGCAGTGGCAAACGCGAAACGGGCCGACCCAGTACACGAATACTCCCTCGGTCCGGGCGATACAACCCCAATGCCAACCGTGCGAAAAACGAACTCCCGCTACGAGACGTACCCATCAGCACATACCGTTGCCCGGCAGGCACGTCCAGGTTCAAGTCTGAGAATACCTGAAGCCCACTTCCCAGTGCAAAAGATACATTTCGATAGGCAACAGCAGGCTGCTCACTCATCGCATTAGACCAGGTAAAACGTGGCGGAAATAGCGCCACTCAATAAAAAGATAAAAAACATGCAACGAATGACACCGTCCCGAGCTACCTGAGGCACCTCATACGTAGCCCGCCCCGTCCGAACCAGCCCATGGTAGCAACAAATCAATGGAATCGTGGTTCCAAAAATCAAACTCTTCAGCACACTCAACATCACGTCTTCCATGGTCAGCGCAGAAAAAAAATCACGCAAGAACAAATCAAACGGAAGCACCAGACGCAACGTGGCTACCAGGAATCCGCCCACCAGCGCAATGGCATCAAAATACACCGTTAAGCAAAACACCGAAATCGCGCCACCCACCATCCGGGGCACCACAATAAAATGAAATGGATCGATGCCCATCGCTTCCAGAACCTCAATCTCGCCGGTCACTTTATTCACGGCCAGTTCCGTGGCAATGGCCGTACCCGAGCGGCTGATGACCACCATTGCCGTAAGCAACGGGCCAAACTCTCGCACAATGGCCAGTACCAGAATTTTTCCAATCCAGTGAGTGGCACCCAGTTCTGACACCACCGGCAGGGCCTGCACAATTACGGTAAACCCAAAAATCAGAGAAATCAACGTCAGCGAAAACATCGCCTGCACGCCTGTAAAACGCACTTGATCCATGATCACACGGAACGAAGCACCCCGGTTCCACTTCTTAAAATCCAGGAATGCCCGGAACGCAATGCTGGCAAATACAAACGTCTCCACCGTTCCATGGGAAATAAAGCGGGCCTTGCGCCCAATTTGCGCAACAATATTCGGCATCCAGGTACTCCGATCCATCCGGCGGGCTCTGTGCTTCCCCAAATGCTATCAGAGTAAGGAAATATCTATCTATTGTCAACGGATTTCAGCCAGCGAACTCATAAAAAGAAGGCAACAGCCATTGCCTGTTGCCCTCTTCTAAAAAACAATTTTCACACCACGCCAATCCACACGTTACACGTGGTTGCGTAACATCATCTCCTGTGGGTACGGATTCAGATACACCTGCTGGTGCACCCACTCTGGAACCGGGTTGCGCTTCAAGTGGTGCTGAAGAAGCGTAAGTGGAACCACCAGGGGAACCAGTTGTTTCCGGTACGATTCGACGACTTCCAGCAGTTCTGCCCTGTCTCGCGCAGTCACACCATCCTTCAAAAAACCCATCAAGTGTTGTATCACATTGGTATGTTTGCCCGGTGTAGTCAACACCGAGAGCCCTTCCATCAACAGCCGCCCATATTCGTCCGTTCGTACATCCAGATCCTCCGCACCGGCCTGCGCTACCAGTCTTCCCAACTCGCGGTAGTGTTTGGGACTGTGAGACAACAACGTCATCTTGTGCGCCGTATGAAAATCTACCAACCCCTTCGGCGTCACGCCTTTCTCCAGCATCCGCGTCCACCGGTAATATGCAAACATACGCTCAATAAAGTTCTCCCGCAGCGGCAAATCATTCAACCGGCCCTCTTCTTCCATCGGCAGCAGCGGAAACCGTTCTGCCAGCACCTGGGCAAACGCACCGCGTCCCGTCCGTTCCGGAACCCCGTTCTCCGCGTACACCCGCACCCGGAACAGCCCGCAACTCGGCGAATCTTTCTTCAACACGTACCCATGCAGGTTCAATACCGCCAGTTCCTCCACCCGCTTCCGGGACCATTGTGCCATCGACTCCGTATGATCCGTTCCGGACTTCGGCGCTACCAGTTGGGGGGCGTCCGGATCACCCACCAACCGAATGTTCTCCCGCGGAATCCCCATACCCACCTCAACTTCCGGGCACACCGGCACCCAGGCCACATACTGTCCCAGCAATTTCGTCAGGAAAGAATTCTTTTTATGCCCCCCATCAAACCGTACCTCTTCCCCGAGCAGACATGAACTCACGCCCAGTCGAATCTGAGGCCCCGAACCACCTTCATCTTCTGCCATCGCCAACCTCCTTTTCGGCCCGTCGGGCTACCGCACGGATCATCCCCGAAAAAATTATCGCATGAAGCGGATAGATTCCGTACCAGTAAAGAAATCCCCACAACCCCTTTGGTGCAAAATACGCCGTCTGGACCAACACCGCATTGCCGGAGGAATCCGGTCGAACCTCAAACTGCAACCACGCCCGGCCCGGCACCTTCATTTCTGCCCGCAACCGCAAAAGCCGTCCCGGTTCCACCGCCTCTACCCGCCAGAAATCCAGCGCATCGCCCACCCGTACCTCGTCCGGATCCCGGCGCCCCCGCCGCAGGCCCACACCACCTGCCATGCGGTCCAGCACCCCACGAACCTTCCACGCCCAATCAGCATACAGCCATCCCCGCCGTCCACCCATCCCCGCAAAAACCCCATACACCACCTCCGGCAACGCCTCTACATCCACCTGCCGGCGCTCCACCATCATCCCATCCTGAGTCGTCATCACCACAGGCGATACATCACCCTGGCTGGTTGTAAGCGCATCACTCCAGGCCGTCTCAATCTCACCCAGTTCCAGACGCTCCAGGGCCCGCGCAACCGCGTCCCGGTACCCCATTGGCTGAATCTCTGGAAACACCCGCAAAGCCGAATCGTCCCGAACCACCACCTCATTGCGCAACCCCTCAATCAGCGGACGGGCAATGCCGGACGGAATCGGTGTAACCCAGTGCACCCAGTACGACGAAAGAGACGGTGTAAGCACCGGCACCGAAAGCAAAAAACGTCGCAACCCGCGTACCTGCGCGTACTCCGTCATCATTTGTCCGTACGTCAGCACATCCTCCCCACCAATCTCCAGCACCCGTCCCGCGCTCTCTGGTTTTTCCAGCGCTGCCACCAGATAATCCAGCACATTCCGGATTCCAATCGGCTGGACCCGTGTATATACCCAGCGCGGGCACACCATCACTGGCAACCGCTCCGTCAAATACCGAATCATCTCAAACGACACGCTGCCCGATCCCACCACAATCGCCGCGCGAAACTCCGTCACCAGCACCCCCGCTTCGCACAGGGCCTGCCCCGTCTGCTGCCGGGAACGCAAATGCCGCGAAAGATCGGCCCCAGATTCGCCCAGCCCACCCAGATAGAGCAACCGCAACACGCCCGCATCCTGCGCCGCAGCTCCAAAATTGCGCGCCGCTGTCAGATCCCGGTCGTGAAAATCCGCCGTATCCTTCATCCCGTGGATCATATAGTATGCTGAATCCACACCCACCATGGCCGCAGGCAACGTCTCCGGACGCAGCACATCTCCTTCCACGACCTCCACCGCCTCGGACCAGGAACGCCCTCGCAACCGACCTGCATCCCGCACCAGACAGCGCACCCGGTACCCTGCTGCCAGCAGGCGCGGTACCAGCCGCCCACCCACGTATCCTGTGGCGCCGGTCACCAGAATCAAACGCTTCTCTGCACTCATCGCAATACCTCCACAGTCTGCCTGTGAACAACCGCAACCGAATCCGCGACTGATGCAGGATGAACCCGGTTTATCTCCCCACAGTACTTTCTTCCACCTTCAAATCCGGACACTGTCCCTGCACCAACGCTGCCACCTTGCCCACGGCCTGCTTCACGCCCCAGGTGGGGCGGGGGTGGCCAATTGGAGACAGTTTAACCAGCAGACGTTCCCCCGGCCTTGCCAACACCAGCACACCAAAATGCTGAGAAAACGTATCCTCCTTCACCATGGCTTCCACCAGATAATCTCCCTGTGTATCCCGGTACAAACTCACAAGCCGCACCACCACGCTTACACCACGGTGCTCCATCTGCCAGGACAAAGGCTCAAAATCTGCCAGCAAACATGCCGGGTCAAATGTTCCTCGCATAATCACATTCGGCATCTCTTCCACCTTCTCTACAAGGACGGGCGCAGACACTTCGCCTGCCCTCCGCCATACGAAATAATGGATTTCTACACCGGCATCCAGCGCCTTTTGTTCATACTTTGTAGGATTCCGATCCGGCAAATGGTGTACTGCCGTTGTCTCAAAACAAGACACCAGCAAATCCTGCCCTTCCAGCACCTCACCAATCCACGCCGCATACTCCGCGTGGTCGGTTGCAATGGTAACCTCCCCACCGGGTGTCAGTCGCTGAGCAAGCATGTTCATAAACGCTGGCTGGATCAACCGCCGCCCGTGATGGCGTTCTTTGGGCCACGGATCGGAAAAGTTAATATAAATTTTCTCCACGCTGCCCGGCACAAACAAACGCTCCAACAAAAAGTCTGCACTGCCTTGCGCCACGTGCACATTCGACAGCCCGGCGCGGTCCAGCCGTTTAAACAAACGGTGCACCGTTCTCCAGGACCGCTCAATTCCTAAAAAATTCACCTCCGGCCGCCGAACAGCTATTTCCTCCAGGAACCCGCCGTTCCCAAAACCCACCTCCACCACCAGCGGCCCTTTCCGGCCAAACACCGCTTCCCAGTCCAGGGGCCAGTCATACTCGGTCCACGGAACCAGGTACTTCAAAATCGCTTCACTCAACGGCAAGACACGCATAAGAAAAACCCTGTTGAAAAATCGGACCACAGACACAGAAGACATACGGAATATTTGGACCAACCTCTACCTTTATCGACCGTCATCCCCTCCGCATTTATCGAAGCGCATAACATACCATATCCTCCAGACCCTGTCAACTCCGCCCGCGTTCAGACCAGCGCGGCCACTTTCTGAACGTAGGCATCCATGTTGAACTTACGATCCAGACCAGCGGAATTCATATAACGCACCGTCCCAAATACGGAGCGTTCTTTCCAGGGCCGGTCGTGTTTCCCAAAACACCAGGCCACGCCCGCGTACGAATTTGCATCCCGTCCGTCCAATTCGTACTTATTGTTCAAATACAGTGCGGTCTCAAACGCCTCTCCGGGCGTCTCGCTCCATTCCAGGACCTTCTTCCCCCAGTACATCCGCATGTAATTGTGCATCTTCCCCGTTGCCACCATCTCCTGCTGCGCGGCATTCCAGTACGGGTCATGCGTCTCGCCCGCTTCAAATGCCTCCCGGTCGTATAGGAACTCCCTCGCATCCTCCTCATGCTTCGCCAGCGTCTTTTGCGCCCACTCCGGAATCACTTCGTACGTATGGTACCCGGGATTGTACCACACAAGATTCAAACTCAGCTCCCGCCGTACAATCAGTTCCTCCAGGTACACCTCGGTCTCACTCCGCCCAGATGCTTCCTGTACGCGCATCGCAATTTCCAGCGAGGAAATCTGTCCAAAATGCAGGTATGGACTCATGTGCGACACCGCGCCCAGAGCCGGACGATTCCGATCCTCTGCGTAGGTTGCCAGCCGCTCTGCCACGAACCGATCCAGCATCTCGTGCGCCCGGCTCGCTCCTCCTTTGAACATCCGTACCCGCCCTACGCTCCGGTCCACCTTCAATCCCTTCAACACCTCGTCCACGTCCTGTGCGTCCAGACCTTTAAAAGACATCCGGACAGACGGGTGCTTCACGTCCGTCTCCTCCACTGGCACCAGGTACTCTTCCAGGTGCCGGTGAATCTTCGGCCGGATCGTGCGCGCCGCATACTCCTCTTTATCCGACACCACCTCTACCGGAACCACCGCATCGCTCTCCACTTCCACCACCTGGCAGGGCACCTTCTCCGCCACCGTCTTCCGCCAGGACCGTTGAACCTTCAAATACCCCCGGTCCGTCACCACCAACGCCGCCTCCTTCGCCAGAACCAGCACCACCCGGTCCGGAGATCCGTAGCGTATCACGAACCGGATGCCGCGCCTCCGCAGATGTCGGTCCACCTCCTTCAGCCCCTCCAGCAAAAACGCATAGTGCCGCTCGTTCGCCTCGGGGTAATGATCCGTCAGCCCGAACCCCACCACTACCGGGAGGCTCCGCTCGTTCGCACGCCGTATGGCGTACTCCAGCGCGTGGTTCCAGGCCACCCGCTGCGCCTGTTGCATCCAGTAGAGAACATACCGGCCCGGCGCTTCTCCGAGTTCATTCAAGAACCTCACACGTTCTTCCTGGATCATCTCACTCCCTTTAAAAAAGGCCGGAGCAAAGCCCCGGCCTCCTGCAAGTAGATCTCAATACACTTACAGCGGCAAGTCCCGCAGAATTCGTTCCGTCTCTTCCGAATGCCCGCACCGCTTCAGCGCAAACCATCCCCCCAGAAACCCCGCGCCCTCTATGGCCATCAGCACCCACGCCACGGTTCCGGCGGCACCCTCCACCGCCATGCCAAGCGTGCGCCCTGCCACCAGCCCACCAAATACCGCAACCTGTAACAGCGCACCGGCCCGCAACAACGAACGGTGCAGCGCCGCATAGCCCAGGAACAACCCAATGCCCAGATCCAGCCCACCGTACAACGCTCGCACATCCACAGCCGCAAGCGGGCTCTCCAGCCGAATCCCTATCTCACCCGCAAGTTCTACCGGCCATACCAGAAACGCCACGCCCGTCAGTCCAAACAACACGCCAGCCGCAAACACAATGCCCCGCGCTCGTTTCATCCTGAATTCCTTCGACAAAATCGGTAGTGCGACACACCCCACTCCTGTCCACCTGCATATCCCCACAGCTCTTCGCACGCCATAAAAAACATGCGCCACCGCTGTACCCAGCGTCGACTCTCTACTTCCCCGTAATGGGGCATCAGCACCTGTAAGATCGCCTTCCGGTTCCGATCCATATTCTCCAGCCAGCATCGGGCTGTTTTTGCATAATGCAAACCATCCACCTGCCAGTGTTCTTCCAGAATCACATCCTGCTGAAAATACAGCAGCAAGTCGTCTGAAGGCATCAGCCCACCCGTAAAAAAATACCGCCCCATCCAATCCGTTTCATCCTCTGTCTCAAACGGATATGCAAATGCCCGGTGGGTAAAGATATGGATAAACAGCTTTGCATCTGCCTTCATCCACCCGGAAATCCGCTTTAGAATTTCGCGGTAATTTCGCAGGTGCTCGAACATTTCCACCGACACCACGCGATCGTACAATTGGTCCGCCTGAAAATCGTTCATATCCGCCGTCACCACAGCCACATTTCCAATGCCACGCTCCCTGCATTGGGCCTCAATAAATTCACGCTGCAACCGCGAATTCGACACCGCCGTAATCCGGCAGTCCGGGTACTGTGCGCCCATCCACAGCGTCAGTGACCCCCACCCGCACCCCAGCTCCAGCACGTCCATCCCGTCCTGAATCTCCGCTCGCTCACACGTAAGCGCCAGCATGGCCGCCTCTGCATCGTCCAGAGAACGTGTCCCGTTCTCAAAATAACAACTGCTGTATTTCATGTGCCGGCCCATCACGTACCGAAAAAAATCAGGGGGAAGCTCGTAGTGCTGCTCGTTTGCTTCCTGCGTATGTAACGCAACCGGTCCAGCTTCCATCTGCACAATCAACTCCCGGGTCGCCCGGTTCTGCGCCTCCACGTTCCCACGATCTTCCTGTTGCAACCGAGACCGCAACAATTTCCGAATTCCCTGACGAATCAAGACGTCCGGTGCCAGCCCTCGTTCTGCAAGTTCAATGCCCGCCTTCATGTTTCACCTCCCGGGAAAACCACGGTACAAACACACTCGTCTCCCGCTGGTAGCGCCGGTACGCCTCTCCCCGGCTTTCCAATGCCCGTTTCTCCGTATAGGGAATTCCCGTCATAAAAAACAACAAATACAGCATAAATGCCGGTCCCAGAATAGTCATCCACCCGTACGGCGCGAATAGCCCCATGGGCACATACGCCCACCAGTGCAGCCACTCAAAAAAATAGTTGGGATGCCGTGAATACCGCCACAGCCCAATCCGACACACCTTGCCCCGGTTTTCCGGGTTCTGCCGGAATCCCGAAAGCTGCCGGTCTGCCGTCCACTCTCCCCCAATGGCTACAACCCACACCGCAACCCCCAGTACATCCCACCCCGTCAGGGCCGGATGTGCATTCATGGACACCACAAAAAAAGGCAGTGCGAACGCCATCACGAACAGCGCCTGCACCTGATAGAACATGAAAAAATTGACCTGTGCGCGTTCCCCCCATTGGGCCCGCAACATCCGATAGCGCCCATCTTCCTCCTGCGCTTTCAGAACCCGGTCCCGCAGCAGGTAAAACCCCAGTCGAAACGCCCACGTCGCGCCCAGTGCCCCTGCAAGCAAACGCCGGGGGCCGTATCCGTCACCCCATACCGAATACAAAACTGCCAGTGCGCCCACCCCGAACGCCCAGGCCACGTCCACGCTGCTGGCATCCTTCAACCGAAGCTGCAACAGCCACAGTACGAACATCGCCACCGATGCCAGCACGGCCCCCAGGACCAGGATAAGATACGGATCCCCGTTCATCGCAACACCTCCTGAAAAACAACGGATTTCTGATGCCGTCCGTCCAGTGCCCGGTTCATCCATAACAATAATGGGAGTGCCACCGCCCACTCCACCGCCACCCCAACCAGTCCCCACGGCTGGCTCAAAGCGATCGCGCCCAGATGCTCTCCTCCCAGGTAGGCCAGTGGCCCCCCCACCGCGCCCATCCCTGCCGCCAGCGCGTAGCGTCCTCGTAAAAATGTCAGCGACGTATTCAGCCCCGTGGCAAAATTGATCCACAACGCCGTCATCCAGAGCGGACTCAACCAGGCAACCGTCCACCCGGTGGAAAACGTCGC
The DNA here is from genome assembly GCA_027619145.1 of bacterium. The sequence goes on from JAQCGA010000059.1 coordinate 10,833, forward strand.
CAGCCCCAACACGCCCAGCGCCGTATCCAGTGCTGTACCCAGCAGAGCAGCCACCCCCAGAAGCCGTAGGTCACGCCTGCGGTCCCCCACCAGAATCAGGTGCAGACTCACCAGCCCCAGAACCACCAGCGGTCCCCAAAGTGCCTCTCCTTGAGCAGCGCCCAGCACGCACGCAAACCAGCCCACCTGCAGCGCAATCACGTTCAGTACCCGGTACCCCATAGAATCCTTTCTGCCGTTCAATCGAACGTCTTTTCCTCAATCAAACTTTCCACCAGTTGAAGCAGTGCCTCAATCTGAAACGGCTTGCTCACAAACGCGTCAAAATCCTCGCCATCGGAAGACTTTTCAAGCGCATAGCCGGACATGCCCACAAAGGGGATACCTGGCTCCAGCTTCCGAATTTCCCGGCACAACGACACCCCGTTCAGCCCCGGCATCTTCAGATCGCTCAGAACCAGATCTGGCCGACCAGAACGAACCTGTGCCAGCGCTTCGTACCCGTTTCGAGCTGCAGACACCTTATAGCCCCTGGAAGCGAACAGCCGTGCCAGCATCACAAGAATCATTTCCTCATCGTCCACCACAAGAATCTGCGGCATCTAATTTTCTCCCTTCAGGATATTTACGCCAGCATCTCCACAGCCTGAATACGCAAATCCGCGTCGTCCTTAAACGACCCCACCACAATTCTCGTCCGCGTGGAAGAGCACGGATCGCTAATCCCGCGCACTCGCATACACGTATGCTCTGCATCCAGATCCACCAGCACGCCCACCGGATTCAACCGCATCATCACCTGTGCTGTTTCGGACGTGATGCGCTCCTGGATCTGGGGTCGGCTGCACAGCGTATTCACCACCCGGGAAATCTTGGACAGGCCCGTAATCTTTTCATCTGGCAAATACACCACCCGAGCCGTCCCGAAAAACGGAAGCAAATGGTGCTCGCAAAACGCAGAAAAACTACAACGCACACACACCAGGCTGCTGGGTTTGGGCGCATCGAACGGCTTCAGGTGCTGGGCCGCAACCTCAATCGGATCTTCGTGATACTGGAAATGCTGCTGGTGAAACCGCGCCACCCGTGCAGGCGTCTCAGCCAGTCCGTTCACACTGGGATCATGACCCAGAAGCTCCAGTTGTTCCCGCACCAGATGTTCGTACGCCTCTGTCACCTTCAACCGCCCGTTCTGCTTGATCGTCTGAGTAAACATATGAGGCTCCCTCAAGATGTGCGCACAAAGCGCGTAAAAAATAAACAGATGGATGGAAAAACGGTTTTACCCTGTCG
>JAQCGA010000060.1 GCA_027619145.1 bacterium
TCAACGTACCGTGCAACACAATGGCCGCCAGGGTAAATAGCTTATCCACGCTCAAATGACTTAAGAAGTCAAATCGCAGAGGCTCCAACGGTGCAATCTCCATAATGTCTCCGTCCAGATTTTCAATCGATCGGAGCCAATAGAATAAACCTATCTGGACATTGCCTTTTGACACACTATTCAATTTTTCAAAAAAAGCTTTCCGCAAAACAGCCTGCTCTTCTCGCTCTCCCGGAGCCTTTTTTAGTTGCCTCCCCAAAGTCCGGGAAAGTGCCTCTCCCTTCCGAAAACGCAACCGGTACCCGCTTAGTCCGTGTCGTGCCATAATGGTTTTTTCAAGCTCAGGACCGGACATATTTGTTGTTTCAATCTGGAAAGGGAAGTAATCCGATATGTGAACAATCGGATCCAGATAACGCCATGTGTACTCGTTCATCGAAAGCACCCACAACACGCGCTCGGAAGTTGCGGCAAGAAACAAAAGAAATGCGCGCAGCCCTTCAAAACCGCCAATGGTCCTCAAAAAAAGATGGTGCGCATGTTCGAGTATGAAAACGCGCGGCTCTTCAAACTGGAGAACCTTCTTTTCCAGTTCAGCCAGAGATGCTTCGGGAAACCCGAATGCCTCCGCTAAACTGCGGGTCAAACTGTCTTCTGTATGCGTGGTCTGCTCAAGCTTCCACATGATCACGCGGCTCTCTTTGAATACTCCCTGCACAGCGCAGTTCAACAAGCTGGTTTTCCCGCTTCCCAGTTCCCCCACAACAGAAACGGCGGCCCGGCGACCCTCTTTCCATCTCTCCAACGCACGCCGAAATGTTTCCATCTCTTTCTCTCTGGCAATCAGCAAGTCTTCACTTTGCAAAGGGGCCTGGCGGAAAAGACGGCGGTAAACCTGGGGCAGGCTTTCAGACAATACGCCGTACAGATTGGCTTCATCAATAGCTGTATGTGTTTCCTGCCGCTCTACAGATGCCAGCCCCAAAAACCGCCGCACGAACAGAATTTTTCCGCTCACCAGATCATACAAAACCTTAACATACTTCCATCCCCCCCCTACAATCGCACGGCCGTAATCCCTTCCAATTCTGGCATACCCTTTCGCGCGTGAACGAGCCTCCCGACGCAACAATTGGATCCGGACGTCCATCGCCTCGGTCTGCCGCAGTTCTACACCCATCTTCCGACCCACACCTGCAAGTAAACTGCTCATTTCTGCTGCAACATCCGACCCAACCCGATCCAGCTCCACCAGCACGTCATCCACCCGTGCAGCAACCCGGATAAGCCCTCCTCCAACCAGGTCTCTGGCGGTCCGCATCGCCTGCGTCGTGCTCCCCGTTCCACTGGCATCAGGCGCACTCTCCAGCTCTGCAATCGAAGACTCAATATTAAAGCGAGCTACTTTCCACAGGTCCTGAAGCTTTTCCAACACAACCCCATACACCTCCCGGTGCCTGCCAACCGCCCGCTCAAGCCCCCCGGCAATTTCGGATTCCAAATACGGCCTTACTACCCGCTGTACAGGCATCTGAACAACCTTCACCTCGGGAAGTTCCTGACCTGCCTGCCATGCTGGCACTTCGCCCGAAATTACGGTGCATGTCTCCAATAAGCTTCCAGCCAAATTCTCGAGTGCTGCCTGGTACATTTCTTCAGGAAGCGTGGCCAGTCTCTTGTCATTTGCCAATTGAACGGCTTCTATCGTCTCCTGATGAATAAAATTCGCGAGCCGTGTTTCCAGCCCCTCAAGCTCTACAAGCAAATTGTCCTGGCTGCCCACATCACCTGTCGTACCTCCAGCTCTTGCCCGTTCTGCTGCATCGAACATCGAATGGGCCTCTTGAGCTGCGGCTCTGCACCGGCCTGCAGCCGCCAGGATGGGCGCACGCAGATCTCCCTCTATCTCGCGTTCGATTCGCCCGCCCAATTCATCTCCAAGCTGACGAATACCGCTCTGCAAACAGACAAGTTGCCCGGCAAGCTTCAGGCCACCTCTGAACCCGTTCACCCATTCCACAAACGTTTCCCTCACCCGCTGAAAACGCCTGCTCCCACGACGCGCAATCTTCGCCGCCTTCAACGGCCTGTACTTCCATCGCGGCAACTCTGATGTTCCCGCCAGAGAAGCCGCGTGTAGGGCGGCCTGCTGTACGGCCTGCACTGTTGCAGGAAACGCGCGCCGGGCATCTTCGGCGAGTTCGGTCACCTCAAGCAAACTCCGCTCAAGCAACCCTGCAATATCCGGCCGTACCACTCCCGACCCGAGCAACTTCTGATCGCCTTCTGTTTGCCTTTGCAAAAAACCCTGGTGTACCTGAAGCGCAACCTGCCAGATTCGTTCCAAACCTTGCAGAGCGGCTGTATCCAGGCGTGCGAACCAGTGAATCTCATCCAGAATCCAGAAGGGCAGTACGGCGGTTGTATAATACTCACACAAATCTGCGACCGGCACACCCCGTTCCGGCTGCCGCACTTCTCCAGGCTCTTTGCGCAATATCCATCGCCCCAGATTCCCCGCGCGTGTCCGCAAACGCTGTCCAGCATAACGCCAGCGCCGAAAACGTTTGCGCCAACGCCTTCCCCCCTTCTCCCCTTCTTGAGCGTGCAATAGGTCAGATTCAATTGGCACGTACACCACAGGCGGTAAACTCTCCCCAAAACCTGTGCCGTTCTGCTCATCAAACAAAGCCCCTACTTCGGGCGGGAAAAGTGCATCTTCCTCGTCTCGAACCAGACGCAAAATCCATTCGGCCAATTCAGCCCGGCTGTGTCGCACCTCCAGCAAAGACAGACCCGCGCCCTCATCTTTTTCATATAACGCATCAACAAGAACCTGCACCTGCCTGGCGGCGTTCCGTAACCGCACGCAATGCGCCTCAGCCCTGAAAACCATGCGTTGCTCCAGATCTGCACCCAATCGATCCAGTTTCAAACGCAGGGGTTCCATCGCCTGCATCAGTACATCAGGCAAGGGCCGTTCCGGGCGATCAGAGGGCATATCAAACCAGCGCATTCCAATCACCTGGGGCTCGCCTCCGGGAGAACCGTTCCTGTTTTTCTTACCCCCACATCTAACATACGTATCCTCGTGGACATCGCCCCTGAAATGGGGTCCAACGGTGTGGTACTTTTTCGACACTGGAACACGATGAACCCTACCACCCGCAAATCGTCTCCACACAAAAGATACAGATTTTACACCCGAATCAACAGGGGTTTTTGAAGGAGAGGAAAGAATATTGACAACCGTTCTCGCCCTGCGTATACTTTGTTTTCTGCGCCGTGCTGGAATACTTCTTGTAAGGAATTTTTCTGTGTCAAAACTTCGATCCTGGACCGCCATACACCCACTCCTGCGCGCAGGTGCCGGCCTGTTGCTTGCAGCCCTTCTCGCATACCTGCTGCCCGCCAATCGAAGCAGCGTCCTGCGCCAACAAGTAATCCAGCATGTGCCTCAGTTGGCAGAACAACTAGGCAATGGCCCCTGGCGCTTTGCAGGCCCACTCCATTCCGCCTGCGAATCTGGATTTCTCGAAGCACAACAGCGGCGGACCGCTCCCACAGGCGATGATCCACCCATCCTCTTTGCCTGCACCGAAAAAAACGGAAACATCCTGTTCTCCGCCACAGTACAGCACGGCGAAAGTACCGCAACCCAGGAGGCCACCCTCAGGCCGATTGTCGGCTGGAGCCTCTTTCCACCCCTTGCCGCCATCCTTGTAGCCGTGTTCAGCGGCCGGCTCATTCTCGCCCTCGTGCTTGCTGTGCTCTCGGGGGGGTTCCTGGCCGCCCCTGCGGCCCTCTCTGCGCCTGCAATTGTTCTGGAATCCTTTCGCCGGGCGGCTCTGGACTACGTTTGGACCCCACTGGAATCCTCTTTCCAGCTCTATATTCTCGGTTTCACCGCAGCGCTCATTGGCATGGTCCGCGTCACCTCCCTCTCCGGGGGCAACCTGGGCATTGCCAACCTGCTCGCCGCCCGGGCAGGAGGTGCGCGTTCTACTCGGCTGGCCGCGTTCTTCATGGGCCTCGCCATCTTCTTCGACGACTACGCAAACACCATCGTTGTGGGCACAACCCTCCGTCCAATTGCAGACCGGTTCCGTGTTTCTCGCGAAAAACTCGCCTATCTGGTGGACTCCACTGCCGCACCCATTGCAGGGGTTGCCATCATCAGTACCTGGATTGGCTACGAAGTCGGACTCTTCGGAGACCTGATGCGAGATCTGCACACGGGCATTTCAGGATATCAACTCTTCTTCAGTATCTTACCTGTCCGCTTCTACTGCCTCTTTACCCTCTTCTTTGTACTCTCTTCCACCTGGTTTCGCAAGGACTTTGGTCCCATGCTTCGAGCGGAACAGCGTGCCCAGCAAACCGGCCAGGTTCTCCGCCCTGGAGCGACCCCTCTGGTCGGCCGCAAAAACGAAGATATTGCACCCGCTGAAGGCGTTCAACCCGCCTGGTGGACGGCCGCCGTACCTGTTATGTTCGTGGTAACCGGCGTCATTCTGGGAATGGCCCTGGACACCCTGGACCACCCGGATGTGAAATCTGTCCGACTTTCGGACTCCATCTTCAGTGTGGCCTACTGGACCGCCTGTTTCTCGTCCGCAGACAATGCCCGTGTTCTGTTTCTATCCGCCATTCTGGGTTCCGTCCTTGCCATTCTCTTTGCCGTCACCCGGCGAAGAATAGATACGGGCAAACCCGCCATTGGACTCTATGATGCCCTCAGCGCCTGGGTCCACGGAATTACAGGGGTCTGGTACGCCATTGCCATCCTCATCCTCGCCTGGGCCATCAAAGAAGCCTGTACGGATGTGGGAACGCCCACATACCTCACCGCAGCCCTCTCTCCGCTACTCTCTCCGGCCTTCCTCCCCGTCCTCATCTTCGGGCTGGCCTCTCTGGTAGCATTCTCCATTGGCACCTCGTGGACAACCATGGCAATCCTCATCCCCACCGTTGTCCCTCTGGCCCACGCAATGGGTGGAATGCCGCTCACAGTTCTCTGTGCCGCCGCAGTACTGGACGGTGCCATCTTCGGGGACCACTGCTCCCCCATCAGCGACACCACCGTTATGTCCAGCATTGCTTCTTCCTGCGACCATCTGGATCACGTCCAAACCCAGTTGCCCTACGCACTCACCACCATGAGTGCAGCAGCCGTGTTCGGGTACCTCGGCACAGCCCTGGCCTACCCCTGGTGGGTGGGTTCCTGTCTGGGCATGGGTGCCATCCTCGCGGTGCTCTTTACCCTTGGACGAAACCCGGACGCCAGCCCTGAAACCCGAGCAATATAATAAACACTTCACCCTTGTGCCAATTTGAGGAAAGGACTCCGGAGATGAAAAAAGTACTTCTCTTGGGCGGGTTTCAGCCCGGACAGTCTCTATGGAGTATCCAGCACGGATTTCAGCGCATCGGATACGAACCCGTTTATTTTCCCACACGCGGCTGTATCAAAGCCAACCTCGAGCCCGACATCGCACTGGCCCGCGAAGAAGCCGACCTCATCCCCGAACCGGAACACTGGGACCTGAACTATGCAGACAACGCAGCCTTCCAGGCTGGCCTCTTTGAAACCGTAGAAAAACACCGCCCAGAACTCCTGCTGTGGTGGTTCAGCAAAGACGACCGTCCCCCTGGCCTCATCAAAGCCCTCCGGGAACAATTCCCCTGGCTCAAAACCGTCACCCACACCCAGGACGACCCCTGGGATGTCTTGCGCAGTCCGCACTTCTCAGACGAATTCGAGTACGCGGCTACCTGCTGTAAAGAAAGCGTGGACGTTTACCAAAAGCGCGGCATCAAAGCCATCGTTCTGTATCCACCGCCCGCGATGGATTTGCACGGCAAAGCCGAACCCGCACCCCACGAGGCCAGTGACTTTTCTGTCAGCTTCATGTCCCTGTACGCCCGGCAAGACGGCAACGAAGCTGCCTACCTGCAATCTTCCGACCTGGTCGCCCGCATCACGCACACCATCGGATTTCCCAAACAACGCGTACTCCGCCCGGAGATGATTGCGGCACTGAAAGATATAGGGCGTGTCCACATCTACGGTGGCCTGGGATTTGGCACCTTCGAAGACGTACCCAGATCTTGTTACCGCGGGTTCCGGACCTATTCCGAACTCCCTGGCATCTACCGAGCCGCCAAAATCAACATCAACCAGCACAACTCACCCGAATCCCACGGCTACCTAAACCAACGAGACACCGCCATTACCGGCAGCGGCGGCTTTATGCTCACAGACTATGTAGAAGGCATAGAAGAAATCTTCGAAATTGGGAAAGAAATTGATACCTGGACCACCCTGGAAGAACTCCACGACAAAGCCACCTGGTGGCTCAGGCACGACGAGGAACGGGAAGAGGCTGCCCGCCGGGCGCAGCAACGGATCCTGAAGGAATATGGCAACGAAGCCTATGCCCAGAAATTGCTCGAATTTGTGAAAGACTGAACCTCACCAAACTTACGCAAAAAAAAACGGGGTCTGTTTTCCGGTTTCCCGGATAGAACAGACCCCGCAGCCTTGCTCATCAGGCTGTTATTTCACATCTTCACCCAAAATCCGCAACGCATTCTTGTACGTGAGCTTGTCATAGGCCTCTTTGGGCAAATCCAGTGTCTGGATGAACTCCATCAGCGCCCAATCGAAATAGTCCCGCGCCCACAACAACTTATCCTGAAACTCGATCAAAAACTGCTTCCCAAACACCGGGTCCCGGCTAATGGCCGTCAGTGCCGAACCAGCCGACAGATCCGCCCATAAATTATCGTACTTCCTCAACATCTCCGCAACACGCCCACCGGGAAGCACAGGCCCTTTGGGATAAGATTCTGTGAGCGCCCGGTCATCCCCTGAAATATGCGCCCAGAATCCGGGGGCATGGCCGATAAACGTTGTGTCCGGACAGGCAATAATGGCGCGTTCAAACGCATCCATGCTTCCGCCGTACCAATAATTCGGTCGCGGATATGCTCCACCTTTGTGATCGATTGGATAATCCAGATGAATCGTTACTGGCAGATTCATCTCTCCACAGGCGTGGTAGAGCCGGATCGCGTCCGGGTCATCGAACAACACCCGTACTTTCATTTCGCTGGCTACACGGATCCCGTGGATTTCGACAGCAGCCTTCAGCCGATCAATGGCATCCGGACGCTTCGGGTGCGGGAAATACCCCAGCACAAACCGGTCCGGTGCCTGCCGACCTACTTGCAACACGTCCTCCAGCGGAATCCCTACACCGCCGGGTGGCAACACTTTATAATAAGACGGACTGTATTCGTTCTCTGGGGCTTCCCACGAAAACAGCCACATAATATCAATTTCGTGCTGATCCATATTCTCCAGGATCTTCTTGGCATCGTGGCCGTGCCAGTTGGGATGGTTGTGCGCATCAATCAGCATTTTCTTCTCCTCAGGTTCGGACAAGTACATCTCGCGCAAAGGCACAGCCGAAGGCAACCCCGAAGAGGCCAGCGCAGGATGCAAAGAAAGTCAAAGTTCAAACAGTGCGTTCTATTCGGGGGCCTAAGATAGGGAGGCCGGATTGCATTGTCCAGTGAAAAAACAGTGTCCCTAAAAAAAAGATTCAGCCCCTTCTCCCACCCTTCGCAAAGTTAAAAAAAACAGTGAAATCTCAAAAACAGGTAGTACGATTCGAGTTCAAACTGGGTGGAATACCCAAACCTATCCCTTGTGTCATCCCAGAAAATCAGAGCGTATCCACAACCGCACGAAGCTGGCGAATTCCCTTCAGCATCAACTCTGGCGAGTTCCAGTGCTCAATACTTGCAGCCCCCGTGTACCCATCAGCCAGAAGCATCTTGAGCAAATCTGCATACGCCAACTCAGAACCGCTGATCGGGTCCAGCTCAGCTTCGGGGTTGGGTTTCACGTGTAAGTGACTGATACGCCCCCGGATCTGGTCGTACCCATCCGGCACAGCTGCTTCCCCGCATGCAATTCCATTGTTCACATCCCAACAAAAGCTGAATCCGGACGTACTCCCAAGTCTATCCGCTACCATCCGAGCCTCTGCACAGCTGCCCACCAGTGTCGCATCTTCATTCTCCAACGACAACGTCACACCCTCCGACGCTGCCAGCCGCACCGCAGGCTCTAAAAAAGGCACAATCACATCCATATACTCCGCCACATCCGGCCTGGAACCTTCTTCTTTTCGAAATGGATTCCACAACCCAAACCCACGAATGATCTTCGTATCAAAAACGTGCGCCAGTTCTACCATCCGTTCAAAAATTCGCTGATGCCGCTCTTTCGCTTCCGGGTCATCGTGCGCACATTTTCCAAACGGCGACCCCAGGGATAAAATTCGGACGCCGTACCGGTCCAGTACCTTCTGCACCCGTTTTACCTCGGCATCGTCGATCTCATGAACAGCCCGCCGCCAGATCCCTCCACGCAATTCAACCCCAGTTGCCCCTGCCTCCACCCCCAAACGCACAGCCTCGTCGAAATCGTCCTTCGACACTTCATCTGCAAAAAATGCAATGTCCATTTTCACGCTCCTTTGATGACTTGAATTAACATGCCCCGTAAAGTATCTGCCCAACCCACATCTGTCAAGCCACATATCCTGCTCGACAAATGGCTTGACAATCTTCTTCCGTCGAAACAATTTGATACACGACTCCTAGATCGTTGCTCCATTTCCCAATCAAACAGTGTACGAAAGGAAGTTCCAATGGCAAAATCGTCAAAAGGCAAAACAGTGAACCTTGCTATGATTGGCTGTGGGGGCATCGCAGGAGCGCACCTGCGGAGCTACGGCGAACTGTGGCAAAAGGGTGAAACCCGTTTTCGGATTGTCGCAACCGTGGACAACGCCAAGGAACGCGCCCAGAGTATGGCCGCCCAGATCTCGGGCCAAACCGGAGATCCCGTGAACGCCTACACCACCATTGACCAGCTATTGGAGAGCGAAAAAAACCTGGACGGCGCAGACATTTGCAGCCCGCACGGTCTCCACCACGTACACGCCTGCCAATTGATGGACGGCGGCATAAATATTCTGTGCGAAAAGCCCATTGGTATAACGGTAAAAGCCACCAAAAAAATCATCGCTTCTGCGAAAAAGAACAAGAAGATTGCCGCTACGGCGGAACAGTGCCGCCGCAGCATTGGCCAGCGTACCATCCACTGGGCCTTCAATCAAAGCGGTTTGTTGGGCGAACCCCGCATGTGGTTTGCGGCCAGCGCCAAATGGCAAGATCCCAACAACATTCCCACCTGGCATTGGCGCGTGGACCGACGCCTCGGTGGCTGCGGCATGGCAATGGACAGCGGCGCGCACTGGGTGGACACCATGCGCTACTGGTTCGGCGAAGTAGATAGCGTGTATGCCCGTGTGGAACAAATTGAAAAGCGCCCCCATCAAAAAGGCAAACAACGGGTTCCAGACGCTCGAGAAGACTTCTGGACCAGCATCTTTAACTTCAAAAGCGGCGTCATTGGCACCTGGTCCTGGACCATCAGTGCTCCGGGAAAAGAGTTCACACAACTCACCCTCACCGGCAGCAAAGGCTGTATTCAAGACTCAGACATCTTCCACCCGGCCGCCTTCCAGGCCAAAGGCGAATGCCACCTCGTAGACGGCACCAGCTATAGCTTCCCCAAACTTCAAAACATGTTTCTAGACAGCCTGAGCAAAACCCAGCAAGACCGCCTCTTTCCCTATGGAATTACGAGCGGTATGACCCTGGAACTTTGGGACTTCATAGACGCACTCAGCACTGGCCGGAATGTGGAAATTGATGCCGAAGAAGGTCTCCGCAGCAAAACGGTGAGCGAGGCCATTTATGAATCTGGAAAATGCGGCCAGGTCGTAAAAATCAACGATGTCCTGCGCGGTAAAGTCAACGCATACCAGAAAGATCTGGACCAGTACTGGAAACTATAGCCCTCACAATTGGACCTAAAAAAAGCCCGGTGCATGTCAGCACCGGGCTTTTCGATAACCATTTGAAATCAACACGACTCTCAGGACCTCACACGCTGCGCCACCTGAGTATCTTCGGGCGTATAGGTCTCCACCAGCCGTTCAATTTCGTGCTGGAAACGCTCCAGCGGCTCCTGAATCTGATGGCGAAATTCCTTCCGGGTCGCGTGGTAATATTCCTGCGCGGCCTTCCGCAATACCGCCGCATTATGCTGTAGCGTGCGCCGATCATCCTGAAAATCTTCAAACCGGTCGCATACCGCGTGCATCAGCCTGCTGGCATAGGTGCCCACATTGCGGCCAAATGCTTCTCGGTATCCGCCACAAAAATGCTCGATACGCTCCAGCGCTTCCTCCAAAAACGTTTTCACCTCGTCCAACTGAAGCGCCTGCTGCGTGGTCGTAATTAGATGGTGACCCTGCACGGCAAGACGTACTGCATCTGGAAAGTTTCCTGGATATTGCACCAGCACCTTACTCAGAAACTTCCAGTATTCCATCCGATAACTTCCCGACACGCCCTGCCGCCACAGCGACTGGAAAAATGCTTTCACCTCCACGGCCCGTAGCGGCATTTGGGCCAGCGGCTTGCGACCCAGATTCTTGAAATGCGTGAAACACCGCTCAAAAAAGATTTCCGGACTATTGAGCGTACTCACCGTTCTGCGATGGCGTGCAAACAATTCCTCTGGCGAAATCAGCGGCACATAACTCAACTGCCGGCTAAAAATCCCCGAATCGCCCGTATAATTGGCCCCTTCCACCAGCCGACCCGCCCGACCAAACCGTTTGAAGTCCGGCGTATCTCGAAGTACCCCCAGAATACCCACCATCGCCACAGGAATCCCCGCCTCGCGGATGAAAGCGATCATGCGTTCTGCAATATCCTCTGGATCTGTATCCAGGCCCATAATAAAACCAGCCTGCACTTCAAAACCCGTTTTTTGAAGTACTTTCACCTTATCCAGGAGAGACGTACTTCCCTGCATATTCTTTTGGGCGCCCATAAACTTCAGGCTCTCTTCCACTGGAGACTCGATCCCGGCGAACACCTTGTCAAATCCCGCCTGGTACATCGCCTCCAGCAAAGCCGGATCATCGCTCACGCGTACGCTTGCCTGGGTGTGGAACTGGAATGGATACTTGCGCTCCTTCTGCCAGGGTACCACTTCTTCTTCCAGAGCAACGCGGATTGCATCCCGGTTCCCTACAAAGTTATCATCCACAGCCATCACAGACCCGCGCCAGCCCAAATCGTAAAGCGCATCCAGTTCCTGAATCATGCGACTCTTAGTTTTCAAACGGGTCACTTTTCCGTACAGCGCGGGAATATTGCAAAACGTGCAACTTTCCGGGCACCCGCGTGTAATTTGAATCATCATATTACTATAATCGTCAAAATCAATCAGATCCCATCTTGGCAACGGCGTAGTTGCCAGGTCCTGGAACTCGCCACGGCGGTCCAGATACTCTCGCTTCACCGAACCCGGATCTTCTACCATGCGGTCCACAATATCCACAAACCCATTTTCCGCTTCACCCAGGTAAAAGACCGCATCGCCCTTCAGTTCTTCATGATACTGAGTGGGCAATGGCCCCCCATTCAGCACCGGGACCTTCTTCTCGTTACAACGCGCGATCACGCCTTCAAGTGACTTCCAGTGGATAATCATGGTAGACGTAATGACAACGTCGGCCCAATCCAGATCCGAATCCAGAAGAGAACGCACATTCATATCCACCAGCCTGAGATCGTACTGTTCAGGCATCATGCCCGCAATCGTCAGCAAACCCAGTGGCGGGAACACGGATTTCTTCCCAACCATTTTTAATGCTTCGTCAAAGCTCCAGAACGTAATGGGATTCTCGGGGTAAATCAGCAATGCTTTCGGCATTCAACAACCCTTTCTCCTGAGCTTCCACAGACACTACGCACCATAGACCTGATGCTTCGGGGGCCCGGACAAAATCTGTTCTTTCCCCCAATTTGTCACCTTCGCGAATTGTTCAGAGCGAACAAATTCCCTTAATGCATTCTGGTCCGTCCACTCCGAAACGATCAAATAAGA
>JAQCGA010000061.1 GCA_027619145.1 bacterium
GTCCACGCCTTTGACGGTGAATGTGGACTGGTACGAGGAGGTTATTCAGGTCAAGGACCCAGCGCTTTTCCGTGTGGGAGGGGGGATCTGGATCGAGGGGAAGTCGCCGTTCTACGAGGGCCGTAACCAGATTGCCAAACGCACGGTGGTGGCTGTTGAGGGAAACGCCATCTATCTCGACAGGGCCGTGCGGGACGATTACTGGTTGGATCCGGGAGCAGAGGCAAGCACGGCCTTCCCGGTCATTACCGCAGAATATGTCAACGATGCCACGGTGGAATCCCTTGCCATTGATGGCAATCGCGAGCGCAACCCACACCTGGATGACAATCATACGGGGGCCATTTTCATTCAGGACTGCGACCGCATGACCTTCCGGAACCTGACCATTCGCGACTACAACAGCGATGGCATCAGCGCGCAGATCTGCGATGACCTGCTCGTACACGGCTGCCACATTAGCAACTGCACAGACCTGGGCATCCACCCGGGAAGCGGTTGCCAGCGGCCGAAGATGACTGGCAACACGGTGCGCGGTTGCTCGCAGGGGATCTATTTCTGCTGGGGTGTGCGCGACGGATTGGCAGAGGGGAACCTCATCGAGGACAGCCTCAGGTATGGTATTTCCATCGGCCACAGAGACACGGACAACGTCGTTCGGGGCAACACCATCCGCCGCAGTGGGGAAGTCGGTGTGCTGTTTCGCACCGATTACGGCGCGGGCCGCTCGCCCGACCGCTGTGTGCTGGAGAACAACCTGATCGAGGACAGCGGCCTGAAGGGTGACGGAGTGGCGGTGGACCTGACCGGGGTCGCAGAGGATCTTGTGATCCGAAATAATCGGCTCGTGGATGCACGCCCGGAAAGCCCCGAGCGCCGCCGCATCGGAATTCGAATTGCAACCGGCGTGCTGCGACCGGTTGTCGAGGGAAATGAGACGGAGGGGATGGATGTAGACCTGCTTGACCAGCGGTCGGCTTAGTTCGTCTATGTAAGGATCTTCCTGGGGCTCGTGAAATGGCCTGGACGGAATATCCATCCAGGCCGCATGCTGCTGTTCAATGTGTTGGAGCGGTACTTCTTGCTCTTATGGAAGAATTTCAAGCATAATATCTGCCTCAACTTTAGTCAGCCGGTGGTCGTTGGTCCAGAATTGATCGCATTCACCAGCAATTGCGGCGGCAAGGTGAATCGCATCCGGGGTTGTTATGCCATAGTGGGCACGTAATTCCGTGGCACGGTCGAACACATCGGTTGACAGAGGGATTTGGGAAATTGCAGGCAGAGAGAAGAATAGATCGTAGTCTGCCAGCAACGCCGTATCATTGAGCCTGAGGGGATGTACACGACATTCCAGGCGGGTTAAATCCGAGATATGTAAGATTGGTCTTTCTATCGATTCCGGAAGCAGTCGATCGCGAATTGTCGCTTGAATCTCGGCTTCTGCTTCGTGCAGGTAGATCACAATGCAACTGTCCAGATAGATCCGAGACATATCTATTCCCAACTTTTTCGTTGCATTTCAATTTCTCGATCAAGTTCAGATCGTGAACGGTTTCTAGAATGCTTAAGCAGTTGCTGAATGTGTGTTTCGAGTGACGTTTTGGGATTCCTGTCAGGCTCGTCGGATGCAAGGAGAATCAATTCGGCGCGTCCTTCACGGAAACTCTCGGGTACATCGATAACGAGTTTTCTATCTCGCCCGATGGTGACGGTCATCTTCAATGCTTTCATGTCCATCTCCTTCTTACAATGATGCCTGGTTATTTTGTACCCCTGCTCAAACCAGCCTCTTTGACTCTCCTGCAATTAAAACCAGGTGTTTTCACGCGCGTATTTCCATAAGATACGGTTCTTGTACTCTCGACACAACATGCAAGTTGGGTTAGGTTCTCAAGGAAAAAGTTCGTCTACACTCATTTTTTTAGATATTAACGTGCGCATACGCACGCGTGTAGTAATTAAGTAAGGTGGCGCTATCGGTATCGCAGATATGCCGCCAAAGGATTCCGGCTAAATTCGATATTCTCGCTTCATGGCGTATACGATGGCGAGAGGATCGTGTTGAAACCAATCTTTTCTTTTTTATAGATTTCTGCTCAGGAGGGACCTTGCGATGAGGTGACAAGTAGCTCATTAAAACCGAGGAGAGGCCGTAATTTGTCGATTTTAGCGCCTGTAAATTGGTTATCGAGCACGATTTGTTTTAGAAGTTGGCTTTGTCCGGGGAATTGAAGGTCGTAAATCCACACTCCCTCGGGTGCGGCGACGGCGAAGCGAGGGCATCGCAGCTTTCCCGCATAAGACTCGCACTGTTCCACTGCGGCATGTAACTCTTCCTCTGAGCGAATGCGGCGTTTGCTTTCGATCACAAGCAACACTTCAGCGCTTACCCGAAATCCCACCAGATCCGCCCTGACGCGGCGCGGAGGTCCGGAACCTACCTTGATGTCCATCTCGTACTGGCGACGCAGGGTGCTGGAAAGCTTCCAGCCGAGGATTTTGAGTAGAGGCAGGAGAGCCTGGTCTTCGAACGATTTTTCGCTGGCGATGTCGGTCTTCAGGCTCCGAATACCTTCCGCAGACCCCGCATATTCCTCCAAGAGGCGTCCGGTTTCTGGGTCTTTGGTCAGGGTGATTTCCTTAATTCGTTGCCACACATCATCCGGCACCTGGTGTTGCAGCATTCCTTGAAAGTTTGCTCTGGCCATGTGCCATTTAGACAGTATCGGATCAGCTTTCATCTCCTTGAGCGTAAGTGGAGGGATTTCCAGCTTGTCTGTGATTTCTGTCCAGACGCCGGTCCACCAGTTATTAAAAGGATCCCGGTAGGCGTCGCAGTCACAACGATAGGCGGCAACGATGGATGAACGAGGAGAAAGACAATACATCAGGACGATGTCTCCTCGCTTTGCTTTGGGGTTGATCGACCAGGTATCCCGGTCGTTGCCTGTTTGCTGATCTACGGTAGCAAAGTTCTCCTTTCCGGCGGCCGTGATCCAAATGCGAGGAGGCTGATCAATCGGATATGGCTCGGCAGGTGGTAGCAGTCTGGGGCCGAGATCGTAAACCACAGCCCACATTTGCCAGTCTTCGAGGTTATGGGCTTCGCGGAATTCTTCGACAGCGTGCTGGATGTTCAAGGCGATCTCAAAAGGACGCAGGTTTTCACCATCGTTGTACGTGATGCCAAGGGCACGGAAGATTTTGCGAAGCCGATCGTACCTTTGCTCCGAGTCAATGGGGAAGACACTCCTTGGTGCTAAAACATGAAGAGCATGGGTAGCCGTCTGGACGCCCAAAAAGTTAATCAGGCCTTCCAGGACATATTCCGTACTCCATAGCTGGTTATCCAGGAGGATGAGGTGGTAAAATGCGTATATACGATTCTGCTCGTCAAGATATCCCCAGCTTGTTTTGATTTGTTCTTTTACCGGTTTCGGAAATCCAATTTGTCCGAATAAACCTTCAAGGATTTTTTCAATGTCATCTTTTTCAGATAGTGACAGGTCGGGCTTATTATCCTCTCCCAAAAACACCATAAGGAGTTCTTCGTCATATTTTTTCTGAACTTCGGAGCGGTCTCCTTCCCAATAGAGAGATAGGATTTGCTCAAGTGTTCCTGATGCTGACATTGCGCGTCCTTTTCTGTTTTACATGGGTGTGGAGTTTGCGGGTGGAGAGCAATATAGGAAACCGGTGGGGAGAGGGCAAGGGAGAGGATATCTGCGGAGTCTCTAAAAGAAGAGGAAAAGTCGCAGACTCAATACCGGAATGATGATATTGACCGAGTTCCTGTTTCTGAGTATATTGGTATATATCAAGATATATACTTAAGGAGGATTTATGAAAACGGCTCGACTCTTTACCAATGGCCGAAGTCAGGCAGTGCGCTTGCCCAAAGATTGTCGTTTTGAAGGGACGGATGTTTATGTCCAGAAATTCAATCAGATGATAATCCTGGTGCCGAAGGATAAGGTGTGGGAAACTTTTATGGAAGGGCTGGAACTTTTCAGTGAAGATTTTATGGAGGAGCGGAACCAGCCGTCGCAACAGGTACGGGAAACCCTCTGATGCGTTATTTGCTTGACACAAATATGTGTATTTACCTGATCAAGCGAAAGCCTGTGAGCGTCGTCCGGCGCCTTCAGGAGGTGGGAGTCTCCGAAGTAGGGATTTCTTCGATTACGTTGAGTGAACTGCTTTACGGGGTAGAAAAGAGTGAGCGGAGAACTCAGAATCATCTGGCGCTTGCCGCATTCGTAACACCTCTGGAGATTGTTGTGTACGACGGTAGCGCGGCTGGAGAGTACGGGAAGATCCGAAGTTTGCTTGAACGGCAGGGAGAGCCTATTGGCGCACTGGATTTGCTGATTGCGGCCCATGCATTGTCCCTGGGTTGTATGCTGGTGACGAATAATATGCGGGAGTTCAAGAAGGTGTCGGGGTTGCTTGTTGAAGATTGGACAGTTGAAGGTTGAGTCATGTTGTTTTCAATATTTATGTGGCCTGGGTTTCCAATTCCGATGGAGAATATTGGGAGGAACGGAAGCTTACGAATTCGGTTCTTGTGGGCGGTTCTTTTTATTGATTTTGTAATGAATTAAGGCGACCCTGTTGGGGGTCGCCTTTTCTTTTTGATCGTGTCAACGAAGGGTGCTATATTCCCTTCGATTTTCTTCAAGTTGCAGAGTAAAAAAAGAACGAGTTGCACGCACTGGTTTGGGACAACATTCCTGAGTTTCTGGCGGAAGATCAGCTACACTTATCTGAAGCCGGGAAGAAAGCCTGCGCTGGTGCCGTTGCAGAATGCGTGTTGGTTTAGCGGTAGAACCGGTATTCCCACTGGAAAAGATCCATTCACATGTTTGCAGGAGACATCGTATGAAAGTTTTGAAGGCGGTTGTGATTGGCACAGGGAACAGGGCACAAGCGCATCTGGGGGTTATTCCAAAACTGTCGGACAGGTACCAGTTGGTGGCGGTCTGTGACATTGATCCGGAAAGGGCGAAAACCACGGCCTCTGCGTGGGATGTTCAGGGGTACACAGATTTGGAAGAGATGCTTAAGAAGGAACAGCCGGATGTGGGGATGATTGCCGTTCAGGCGGAGATCCACCATGCGTTTGCTCGCGTTCTGGCGGAGCACAAAGTGCATATTTTGACCGAGACGCCAATTGCGCTTACGATGCCTTGTGCCGATACGATGATTCGGGTGGCGAAAGAGAATGGCGTTTTGATGGAGGTGTCTGAGAATGCACGCAGGTGGCCTGTGGAGAGGTTGAAACAGAAGTTGGTGGCCGAAGGGGTTCTGGGGGATGTTGAGTCGTTTTATCTTTCTTATGTTTCCGGGTCTTATCACGGCGTTGCTGCTGTGCGGGCGATTGTGGGGGCAGATGTGCAGGGTGTGGTTGGTGCGTTTCCGGATAAGGAGATTATTCGGGAACGGGGGCAAATTGAATGTTCGGGTGGAATCAAGGGGACGTACGAATACAATTCGGAGAGGAAGAACTACTGGGAGGTTACGGGGAGTAAGGGGGCGATTCGGGGGAAAGAGCTTCATCTTTTTGAAGGGGATCAGAAGCTGGAGCTTCTTACGGAGACGGTGGGCGAGGAGGCTTCCCGTACAATCAGCCGGGCGTATGTGAAGACCATGCCGGAAGTGGTCTGGGAAAATCCCTGGCAGGCCTATCCGCTTCCCGATGCGGACCAGGTTGCGGTGGCCGAGGCATGGTGCAGTTTGTATGAGGGTGTCGTCCACGGGAAATCGGTGGAATATTCGGGCGAGGACGCAAAGAAGGATGTGGAGTTGCTGGTCGGTATCCGCGATTCTGCAATGCGTGATGGGGTGCGTGTACCGCTTCCTCTGACGGAGACGACAGGACACGAAGAGCAGATCCACGCGGCGTTCAAGAAGGCTTACGGGGCGGATATTCTTCAGATTGAACCCCGGCATATGAAACAGACCTATTCTCTGTCCGGGGACCTGAAGGAGCTGTTGTATTACGGCAGGGTGCTGGGTCTCTGAGGTGAAACTTGAGTTTGTGTTGTGGATTCCTGGAAGAATATATCCGTGTTATACTGAGGTAGAAAGGAGCACGTTTCATGTCCGGCAACTCGCTTGCAGGTGATTCGTCCATGTTTTCGGCAATGGGGTTTTTTGATCCGCGTCGGTTTGGTGCAGTGGGGGATGGTCAGGCCGACGATACGCCTGCATTCCAGGTTGTATTGGCGGAAATAGGGACCGCCCGTGGTACGCTGGTTTTGGCCCGAGGTGCGTTCAGGTTGAACACGTTGACGATCCCGGAGAATGTAGATCTCCAGTTCGTTAACGGTGGGTGCATCGTTATTCCCGAAGGGCAGACTCTTCGTGTGCTGGGCGGTATTGATGCACCTCCTGTTGCGATTTTTGACGGTGCGGTCGAGGGTAAGCCGAGGGTGAATGCGGTGTATCCTCAGTGGTTCGGCGCGAAGGGCGACGGCAAGGCGGACGATGCTTCTGCGTTGCAGCAGGCTGCTGATTTTGCTCGGGAGTCTTTTGGGCGTTTGCTCTTTATTCCGGGTGGCCGTTATTTGTTTGCGAGCAGTCTTGCGATTCGGTGTAATGTGGAGTGTCGGGGTACACTCGTAAAACATATTGTGCTGGATGCATCGCGACATGTGGCAAGGGACCCACAGGGTTTTCTTCCCAGGCATTATACTCAAAATTCTGTGGTCGTCTCGGTGGTTGACGATCAGGCTGTTCAGGCTCTGGACCCAGCGCCTTTTTATGGCATCCAGGAGAACAGTTTCAAGCTTCCTGCGTATCGCGACATTTCTCTGGTTGACACCCCGGACCAGTGTATTGATCTGGAAGAAGGGGGTACGATTGTTATCAGTAGTACGGACTTCTTTACTTCGCGCAATAACAATCGTGGCGACGAGTGGTACGATCGCAACGATTGTTCGCAGCTTGTTTCGCCGCTGGGCGACGTGTATCCGGAGTTCGCTTTTGACTATCCATCATTGTCTGAAGCGCCGGAGTGGAACCCGGACACTGTATACAGCAAGGGCGACTATTGTTGTGTTGATGGAGTCCTGTACAAGGCCACGTGGCCATCTGGTGCGGGTACCAGCTATGAGCATCGGTATTCGGGCAAGGTTGAGGTAGGCTCGCATTCTCCTGCGGAGGGTGGAGCGTACGGGTTCACGTATGCAGATGGGACCGAAGACCAGCTTACGCTCTGGCGTGAAGTTGGGATGACGGTTTCTTATGCTCCGCCTCAGCGCCCGCTTACGATTAACGGTTTGGAGATCGAGGTGGGGTCTGCAGAGCCTCTCGATGGGCCGCACCTGGTCAGCGATGGGGGAACCGTATCTATCACGCGTAGCAATGTGACGTTGAACAATCTCCGGGTGTCCTGTGTTGATCGGAACTGCCTGATCTCGTCCCTTTGCAGTATCAGCCGCTGCTGCAATGTGACTTTTAATCAGGCACGGGTTTCTGGAGCTACGTACAACGGTTTGGGGTACAATCTGCTCCACAGCAACTGTGCGAATATTACTTACAATAATTGTGTTTCGATCAATTGCCGCGACGCGCTGGCCGGTCGGCATGGTAAGAATATTCTGGTTGACGGTGGGCACTACAATCGCGTGGATGACCACTACGGGCGTAATATTACTGTGCGAAACGCTGAGATTCATGCGATTTCTACGATGATTCCGGGTTATATGACACCGGAAGTTGACCTGAGCGGGTGGGGCTTTATTCCTTCCGTGGCTTTTGTATTTGGCGGGTGTAACTTCCGCATGGAGAGTTGCCGTATTGTGGGGTGTTCGAGCGTTTTTTCCGGCAGGGGTGACACGGCAGACCTGTACGGTACGATTACATTGCGGGATATCACGATTGAGGCCGAGGGAGATGTTTCTCTGTTCACGCATTCGTTCAGCCCGGATTTCGACTTTGCACACCGCGTGCGCGTTCCGGACCGGCTGATGATCGAGAACGTTACGCTTACCGGTCCCGGCCATTTCAGGTTGAATGCCTGCGGCTCTTCGGACTCGCCTTATGGCGCGGTTCTGGTTCGGAACTGCAACGCGATTGGCGAGGTCCAGGGCAAAGAGGTTGAGTACACGTTTGAGGCTTGTTCTATGGCGAACACCAGGTTCAACAGTCAGGACAATGTACGTTGCAATTTCCGCAATTGTGAATTCAGTGGCGAACTGACTGGAATGGACGCGGTGGGGATCGGGTTCGCGAGCGGGAACCTGGTTCTGAAAGGTGCCACGGTTCCGTTTCCACTGGAATCTATCAGCGGTACGGTTTACGATGTGAAGTAGGGGACCCTGACCTGAAAGTGTTTTCATTCAAGGAGCAGAGACCGATGGGTAATCAGGAGATATTCACACAGGCAGCCTCGCCCGAACGTGTGGGAATCCCTTCGCGGGCAATCCTGGGATTTCTTGACCGGATAAACCGTGAGGGGATTTGCATGCACGGGTTTCTGATCGTGCGGCAAAATAAGATTGCGGGGGAGGGATACTGGGCCCCGTATGCCGCAGACCGCTTCCACCGGATGTACTCGGTCAGCAAGAGTTTTGTGTCTCTGGCGGTGGGGATGATGGTTGATGAGGGCAGGCTCACGCTCGAGGATCGGGTTGCCGAGTACTTCCCGGACAAATTGCCAGCGGATCTTCATCCGTGGCTGGCAGATTCGACTGTCCGGGACCTGCTGATGATGGCGACGCCGCATTCGAAAACCTCGTACGGGCGTACCGATGACGACTGGGCGAAGACCTTTTTTCATCTGGCTCCTTCGCATCCTCCTGGAACGATCTTTTCCTACGACACTGCGGCAACCGTTGTGCTGACGGCTCTTGTGGAGCGGCTTGCGGGCATGCCCTTTCTCGACGCCATGCGCCCGGGTTTCCTGGACCGGATCGGGTTCTCTCCCGAGGCCTGGTGTATTCGTACTCCCGAGGGGACGTCGTGGGGTGGTTCGGGGGTGATCTGCACGCTCCGGGATCTGGCGAAAGTTGCGCTGGTTTGTATGAATCGCGGCAGGTGGGGAGACGAGCAGGTTCTTCCGGAGGACTATGTGGTTGCGGCAACCTCCCGGCAGATTGACAATTCGATCCGTGGGCATTGCGGATATGGGTATCAGATTTGGCGTGAGAAGGAGAATGGATTTGCGTTCCGCGGCATGGGGAGCCAGTTCGCCTTCTGTTTCCCGGATCGGGATTTCCTATTCACGTGTATCGCCGATACCCAGGGCTCGACAGCCGGTGTCGGGATTCCCGATGTGATGCGGCAGGAAATCTATCCGCATCTTTCGGATACGCCTCTGCCAGAGGATCGCGCTGCCTGCGAGGAACTCGCCGATGCGATCGGGCGGCTTGCCATTTTGCCGGCGGCAGGAGAACCGGACACGGGGGTTGCTTCGGAGGTTGACGGAACGTGGTATGCGCTGGAAGACAACCCGATGGGGATCACGCGGATGCGCCTGTGTTTTTCGGGGGATGCGGGCACGTGGGAGTATACGAATGGCCAGGGGGACAATACGCTGCGGTTTGGGATTGGGCGGGTGTTGGCCGAAAAATTTCCTCAACGCAACTACTTCGGTGAGCAGATCGGAGAGGTCCCGGGCGTCCCGTATGATTGTCTGGCCTCGGCTGCATGGATCGACGAGCTGACGCTCAATATGGAGGTCTATATCACGGACATCTATCTGGGAACGCTCAGGGCCTCGTTCGCTTTTAAAGGGGACGAGATTGCGATTTACATGACGAAGACGGCCGAATGGTTCCTGGATGAGTACAACGGTTTTGCTGGGGGAAGACGGGTTTCCTCCTGAAACGGCCCAGAGTTTCGGCCCACGAGGTGGGCGAGGCCGATAGGGCTGGAGCCGATTATACTGAATGCTGTCCTCGAGGTGTACTCTTGATTCTGGATGTGTCAGGACATATACTTTTAGGGAGATGTATATGAGGGGGTCCAGCCACCAGAAGCCATCTGGTGTGCTACCGTGGATAGAGTAAGGGGAATAATAGGTTGCTGATTTCGGACAATTCTTTTGCTATTACGCTCACATTTATTCTGGCCATTGTGGGTTATGTTGGTTTGACGGTTACGGTTGTATTGACTGTCCGATCGCGATTGCCTATCGGCTTCTGGAAAATGGTAGCTGTGGTGATTGCTGCACATGTTGTTATGGTCTGGGTGTTCCGCTATGGTGGAGATGTGAGTCTCGCTGTGAGAAATGGGTATGCTGGATTTCTGATTTTCCATCTGGCCGCGGTTCTCATTTTGATTTCCACGATGGTTCGACACAATATCGCTCGGCGTTTGATTTATCTCTCATTTCTGGTTGTTACGGTTGGGGCTATTGGCGCTTCGTTTAAGTATGACGTTGTTTCGATGTACCGGATTCCAGTTGTTCTGTGTGCGATGGTGGGGGGTTTCAGCCTGGTTCGTCCGGGGAGTGTTCGGTGGTAAAAAGTAAAATGCCTGATTTACCCAGAGGGCCAGATGAACGTACGGATTGTTGAAGAGTCTCCGGAGGCTCTGGATGCGTATGGGGAAGTGCAGTTGGTTTGGTATTATGAACTCGGATGAGCGACTGCGGGTTCCGTGTAGCAGTCCATATATGGACTCATAAAAATGGGGTACGTTTTTATGTCTGAAACCATGCCGCTTCAAATTAACGGGAAAATGTACCAGGTGGATACGGATCGGGGGAGAAGTCTTCTGAACGTGTTGCGCGAGGATCTGGACTTGACCGGCAGCAAATACGGTTGTGGCGAAGGTCAGTGCGGATCCTGTACGGTGTTGATCGATGGGGCACCGACGCGGTCTTGTATTACGCCGGTGGGCGATGCAGAGGGGCGGCAGGTGTTGACGGTTGAGGGCCTGGAAGAGAATGGGCGTTTACATCCGGTGCAGGAAGCGTTTCTGGAGGTGGGTGCAATGCAGTGCGGGTATTGCACGGCGGGCATGATTATGTCCGGTGTTGCCCTGTTGCAGAAGTATTCCGAACCTGCGCCACAGGAGATTGCCGGGTTTATGCAGGGCAATATCTGCCGGTGCGGTACGTACTCCCGTGTAATCGAGGCTGTTGGAAAAGCGGCCCAGGCGATGAAGGGAGGCCGCAATGGGCGATAACCCGATGGTTGAGGAAGCGCTGGAGCCGGAACGATACGAACTTCAGGCCGAGCCGTTTTACCGGTTTGAGTTGACACGGCGACGATTTTTCAAGGTGTTCGGCGGAGGGCTTGCGATTGTTTGTCTTTTGAAAGATGCCTCCGGACAGGAGTCGGGTGAAGGCGGTGTGGTGCGGGCTACAACCGAACAGGTTGGGGGGTGGCTACACATCGGGGAAGACGGAACAACAACGGTGTATACGGGTAAGGCGGAGGTGGGCCAGAATATCCGTACGTCTCTGTCTCAGGCGGTGGCCGAGGAGTTGCGGCTGCCGGTATCATCTGTAAAAATGGTGATGGGCGATACGGATTTGACGCCGTATGACCGGGGCACATTTGGCAGCCGGACGACGCCGTCGATGGCACCGCAATTGCGACGGGCTGCGGCAGCGGCGCGCGAGATGCTGCTGGATCTGGCATCGGAGAAGTGGAAGGCGGACCGGGGCCTGCTTACAATGGTAGATGGGAAGGTGATCCATGCCGGGACGAAGCAGGTTGTGGGGTTCGGAGAGCTTACGCAAGGGATGCAGTTGATGCGGGAAATCCGGGATGATGAACCGGTGATACCAGCCAGCCGGTGGAATACGTCTGGAAAATCGGTTCCCAAAGTGAATGGCCGGGAGATTGTAACAGGAATGCACCGATACCCGTCGGATATGAGGCTTCCCGGGATGCTGTATGGGAAGATGCTTCGTCCACCGGCGTTCGGTGCAAAAATGGTTTCGCTGGATGC
>JAQCGA010000062.1 GCA_027619145.1 bacterium
TCCACCGACCCATCTCCAACCCCTTCACAGAAACCGCCCATGGCCACCAAACCTCACCCATCGCCCGCTCCACAATCCAGCGTCGTCACCTTCCGCGCCATCGCGCTTGGCCTCCTCCTCGTCCTGGGCATCAACGCCTGGATCACCTTCTCAGAATACATCGTCCACGCCTCGCGCATGCAACTCTCCTTCTTCCCCGTCGCCCTGCTTGCCGCCTACCTCCTCCTCATCCTCCTCAACGGCATCCTCCGCCGTACGGCTCCCACCGTCGCCCTCACAGAAGCCGAACTCCTCACCGTCCTCGCCATGGGATTCGTCGGAACCTCCATCCCCACCTCCGGCATCACCGGCTTCCTCATGGGCATCATTGCCAGCGTCTATTACTTTGCCACCCCGGAAAATCAGTGGGCCGGCTACCTCCACCCTCACATCCCCGCCTGGGCTGTCCCTTCCAACGAACACCGCGCCATGACCTGGTTCTTTGAAGGCCTCCCCGCTGGCCAGCACATCCCTTACGCCGCCTGGGCCATCCCCCTCGCCTGGTGGATGCTCTTCCTGATCGCTCTCGGTGCCGTCTTCTTCTGCACCGCCGTCATCCTGCGCCGCCAGTGGGTACAACACGAACGCCTCCTCTACCCCCTGGCCTCCGTAGGTGCCACCCTGGCCCAGAACTCCCGCAACCGCCTCTTGCCCGATGCCCTGCACGGCCCCCTCTTCTGGGGTGGCTTTGCCGTCGGCTTCGGTGTCATTTCCTGGAACATCCTCACCTACTTCTGGCCCCTCGTTCCCGAAATCTCCATCCGGGGTGAATGGGTTGTCTTTGTCCGTAACTTCCCACGCATCAGCACGCGCATCAACTTGCTCACCGCTGGCCTGGCCTACTTTGCCAACCTCAACATCCTCTTCTCCATCTGGTTCTTCTTCCTCGTTTTCTTCTGGTTACAAAACGGCATCCTCAACCGCATCGGCTACGCCATCTCCGCTCCGCCTAACATCTCCTCCTCAGACACCGAAGTCGCCGCCTGGCAGGGCTTCGGCGCACTCACCGTCCTCTTCTGCTGGAACCTCTGGACCGCACGGACCCACATCAAAACTGTCTTCGCCACCGCCTTTGGGAAAACCATCGCAGATGACAGCGACGAACTCCTCTCCTACCGCACCGCCGTCTTCGGTCTCCTGGCTGGCCTCCTCTTCCTCACTGCGTTCTTCTTCCGCCTGGGCATGCAGGGCAAACTCATCGCCTTTCTGATTCCTGCCCTCGTCATCAACTACCTCACCATGGCCCGTATTGTCTCTGAAACCGGCCTCGCCTACATGCGCACCACCCTGGCCGAACAGTACGCTGCCCTCTACACCATTGGCTCACGCGACCTCTCCCCCTCCAGCATGACCGGCCTCAGCCTCACCTACGGCCTCGTCTCTCAGGGCAAGGGTATCTTCATGGTCCCTTTCGCACACGTTGCCCGCCTGGCCGATCTCATTCGCGAACACCGCAAACGCCTTGTCCCCGCCCTCTTCCTCGTCATCCTGTTGGGTACCCTGGCAGACGTCCTCCTCACCATCTGGTTGGGCTATCAGCACGGTGCCTTCAACTTCAACGTCTACCCCTTCTCCAGCGCCGGCCCCCTCGCCTACAACGCCACCGTCAGCCAGATGCGCAGCCCCTTCGGCATCAGTTGGGAACGCCTCGCCGTCTTTGGCATCGGCGCAGGAATCATGGCCCTCCTCACCTTTCTCCACTACCGCACTCCCCGGTGGCCCCTCCACCCCATTGGCTTCCCCATTGCCTACTCCTGGTCCACCCAACTCGCCATCTTCTCCATCTTCCTCATCTGGGCCTTCAAAGCCATCCTCCTCAGAATCGGCGGTGTCACCCTCTACCGAAAATGGCAACCCGCCTTCTTAGGCCTTCTCGCTGGCTACGCCCTGGCCGTTGCCCTCTCCTTTGTCATAGACGTCATCTGGTTCCCCGGACAGGGTCACAATATACATGGGTGGTAGCAGAAACACGAAAGGCACAAAGAGGCGCGAAGGGGTGGGGAGGAACGACTTTTGCGCGATCACCAATTCTCCTCAAATTCCTTGACCTCTCCCCCACCAGTCCCTATCTTGCCTGCCACATCTTCTACGAAACTTCCTCATCGAGACCCCTATGGCCGTGAACTCCGACCCGGTATCCCAACCCGAATCACAAGCAGACGCTGTCACCCTGCGCGCCATCCTCATTGGCCTGCTCATGGTCCTGGGTGTCAACATCTGGATCTCCACCACCGAATACGTCATCCACGCTTCCCGGATGCAAATCTCGCACTTCCCCCTGGCCCTCTTCGCCGCCTTCTTGCTCCTCGCACTCATCAACGGCTTCCTGCGCCGCACCGTGCCCAACATTGCCCTTCGGGAATCCGAACTCCTCACCGTCCTCGCCATGGGATTTGTGGGTGCCGCAATTCCCACCTCCGGCATCACCGGTTTCCTCATGGGCATCATTGCCAGCGTCTACTACTTCGCCACCCCAGAAAACCAGTGGGCTCCGTACCTGCATCCCAACCTGCCCACCTGGGCCGTTCCTTCCAACGAACACCAGGCCATGACCTGGTTCTTCGAAGGCCTGCCACAGGGCCAGCAAGTCCCTTACACAACCTGGCTCATGCCCCTGGCCTGGTGGATTCTCTTCCTCCTGGCGCTTTGCACCATGCTCTTCTGCATCGCCGTCATCCTCCGCCGCCAGTGGGTCCGCAACGAACGCCTCCTCTATCCTCTGGCCTCTGTGGGGGCTACCCTCGCAAAAGGATCTCCCAACCGCCTCTTGCCAGACGCCCTGCGCGGCCCCCTTTTCTGGGGTGGCTTCGCCGTGGGCTTTGGCATCATCGCCTGGAACATCCTTACCTACTTCTGGCCTCTAATACCCAAAGTGCCCATCACCGGACAGTGGGTTGTCTTTGCCAAAGGTTTCCCCCGCGTCAACACCCGCATCAATTTCCTGACCACCGGCCTGGCTTACTTTGCCAACCTCAACATCCTCTTCTCGATCTGGTTTTTCTTTCTCGTCTTCTGGGTGGAAAACGGCATCATCAACCGCGTGGGCTACGCCATTACACCCAAACCCGCCAACTTCTCCGCCGAAACCGAAGTCACCGCCTGGCAGGGCTTTGGCGCACTCACCGTCCTTGTCCTCTGGAACCTCTGGACCGCTCGCGCCCACATCAAAGTCGTCTTCGCCACCGCCTTCGGAAAAGCCACCGCAGACGACAGCGAAGAACTCCTCTCCTACCGCGCCGCCGTCATCGGCCTGCTGGCCGGCCTCCTCTTCGTCTGCGCCTTCTGCTTCCGGCTGGGCATGGAGGGCAAACTCATCGCCCTCTTCATTCCTGCCCTCGTCATCAACTACCTGGCCATGGCCCGCATCGTCTCCGAAACCGGCCTGGCCTACATGCGCACCACCCTGACCGAACAGTACTTCGCCCTTTACACCATCGGCACTCGGGACCTCTCGCCCTCCAGCATCACTGGCATGAGCCTCACCTACGGCCTCGTCTCCCAGGGCAAAGGCACCTTCATGGTCCCCTTCGTACACGCCGCCCGCCTGGCCGACCTCATTCGCAAACACCGCAAACGCCTCGTCCCCGCCCTCATACTCGTCATCCTCCTGGGCCTGGTCTCGGACTTCTTCTTCACCATGCACCTCGGCTACAAAAACGGTGCCTTCAACTTCAACTCCTGGCCCTTCTCCAGCGCCGGCCGCTTCGCCTTCGACCTCACCACATCTCAGCTTCGAAGCCCCTTTGATATCAGCCTGGAACGTCTGGGCGTCTTCGGCATTGGCAGCGGCGTCATGGCCCTCCTCACCTTCCTCCATTACCGCCTTCCCTGGTGGCCCCTCCACCCTATTGGCTTTCCCATTGCCCACGCCTGGTCCACCCAGCTCGCCATCTTTTCTATCTTCCTCGTCTGGGCCATCAAAGCCATCCTCCTCAAAATAGGCGGCGTCACCCTCTACCGAAAATGGCAACCCGCCTTCCTGGGTCTCCTCGCAGGCTACGCCCTCGGCGTTACCCTCTCCTTTGTCGTAGACGTCATCTGGTTCCCCGGTCAGGGCCACGCAATACATGGTTGGTAGTAGGCCGGATCACGAAAAACACGAAGAAGCGCGAAGGGTCACGAAGAAAAACGAAGCAAAGCGAAACAAAGCAAAACAAAAAATCCGCTCTCCGGTTTCCAGGGAGCGGCTTATCAATTGTCAACCAATGAAACGTCAAAACGTACGTCTCGGATAGGACGAGGTGTGGTTTCGTGTCCTTTCGTGTGGGGTGGTATAAGGGGCCGGGGGTATTCCGTGCCCTCCGTGATCCCGCTTCTCATTCCACCCGAAACATCGCCTTCCTCGAAACACTTCTCCCACGCACCAGATCCGTCACCTCTACCTCGATCTCATTCAACCCGCCCGCCAACTTCTCCGTATCCAGCTCAAAATAAATCGGCTCCCAGAGTTCCGCTCCTTCTCGCTCGTACTGCACCACCACCGCCTCATCTCCACGAGACATCAACGTCCGGAATACCCCCGTCATTGCCCCATACAAACTGAACCCCCTCCGAACATCCCGCCGAATCGTATATGCCACCCGGTACCGGGTTTGCCCAAACGTATCTTTCTGAAAATTGTACACCTCGTAATACACGTGTGCGGCCTGCTCCTTCCGGTAATTCCGGCTCGGCATTGGAATCACCCACACATCCCCTTTCCGAAATTTTTCCGGCTGCCGCGTCTTCATCACCCCCCATGCCAGTTCCAGATCGCTCATTGCCAGCGAATCCGTGTACGCAGGAACCAGAACCTCCTGCTGGTACACATTCCACTTCCCCGAAACCACGTCCGTCAACTGCACCGCCATCCGATACGCTCCCGGCGGCACACGCATAAACATCGCCTCTGGCGCAAACGTACCGCGTGCCGCATTCGGCATCCCGTTAAACACCACCTGGTCCATCCCTCGATATACTTCTTCTCCAGCCTGGTCCACCAGCGCTACCCGCCATTCAACTTCACACAGATCCTGCCCGTCCACCGTCCGGTTCTCCACCTGGTCCAACGGAATCCCGAAATACACCTCCAGTTTCGTCATCCCCGAACTGGCGCGAAATGTCGCCGTATCGTAATAAAACTCCAGTGGCATAATTCCCGGTGGCAATGTGTACCGATCTGGCGTTTTCACCCCCACCGGAGCCAGTACCGCCGCAGGGGAAAACCGGTTCACCACCATGGACAACTGCAGTATATTTGCTTTCGTAAACATGTCCAACTTTGGAGGCGGCGCAAAATCCCACGTCCCGTTGTTCACCTGATCCGTAAACACAAACTCCACACCTTCCCCTACAGACACATACACCCAGGACTCCCACGGCACACGGCTGGATCCAGATTGCTGTGGACTCGTCATGTGGTCTCTCAACTTCATCCCAACCGTGCCCGGCAGAGATTGCTGGTCGAGATTTGAAAACCGATCCACCGGGTAAACCGGCTCCGTCAGCGGTCCTCCGCCACCCACTTCCGGAGGAGCACCCATGGACTCTTTCCACTCATCCGTATAAATCACAGCCGCATGCTGTTCCTTCACCGCCTCCACTGCGCTACTCGGAGGAGGATTCACCCGCCCAGAACGGGACCGGTAATCGGGTTCCCCGTACCGAACGTACACCTCACCACGTCGATCCCACGGCTGCGTCTTTTTCGAAAAATACGTCCGGGCATACCACACCCGCCGGTAATGCTCCGCCCGCCGCCCCGCACCTCCGGCCACCAATGTCAGATCTCGTTTCCGCCAGAATCGCTCCAGGAATTCTTCTCTTTCATCCACCACCAGAGCCCGGTACACCTCTATCTCTTCCGGAAGTGCCACCAGCGAAAGATCCTCGTACAGTGCCCGCTCCCCATCATCCACCATCGCAAAATATGCCTGAAACCGGTCCAACGCCCGGTCTGCCTGCCCCCGTGCAGCATATGCCTGTCCGGCCACCGGCAGAAAACGTACTTCTTCCGGGTTCGCCTTCAGCACCGCTTCAGCCATACCCAGCACCAGTCCATAGCGTCGCTGTTCCGTGTACGTCACCGCCAATCCGTACTGCCCATCCAGATCTCCCGGTACCAATTCCAGGTACCGCCGGTACAGATCCACCATCCGATCTTCATACCCGCTATCCGAATACCACTCTGCCAGCACCAGGTACGCCGGTGTATACGTCGGGTGCCGTTCAATCAACGCCAGCATCACCTTCTCTGCATCCAACTCCCCAAACTTCATATGCAACCGGGCAATATTCATCTCCGCCTCTACGAAGCCCGGATCTGCCCCCAATGCACGTCGGAAAAATTCCAGCCCCTTCCGATTCACCGTACCCCGCTTCGTATCTCGCGTGTACACCAGCCCCAATCCATTGAACGCTCGCGCAGCCTCCGGCCCCTTCGCACCCTTCCAAAACGCCTCTTTCGCTCGCTTCAAATCGCCTGCATCCAGGCACGCGTAGCCCAGCCGAACCCATGCCGCTCCATCTTTTGGCGCAACCTTCACAGCGGCCTCCAGCGCCGCCAGAGAATCCACTTCTGTTGCCCACATTGCCCCCGGAAACAAAATGACAGCCAGCAAAAAATAGATCTGTATCCGGCTCATCGTGCCCCCAAACAAAAAAAGGGCAGGTGCCTCATACACCCACCCCTGTTCTACAATCCTACACCCTTCAGACTTCACTCACGGCCCTTTTCTCACCACCCGAAAACCCGTCACAGAATTGCGCGCCGTACGAGACGTACGCCACCGCGCCGCACACCGCGTACCGCTGACACCAGAAGAAAAATTCCCACCGCGTACCACTCGAAAATTACCTTCGCTCGGCCCCGTTGGATCTACCGATGGCGAATCTGTATCATAGCTGGTAGAGTACCGATCCTCACAGAATTCCCACACGTTTCCGTGCATATCGTACAACTCCCAGGGATTCGGACTTTTCTTTCCCACCTCGTGTGCATACACATCTCCAAACCACGCATGACTACTCAGCCGAGAGGGACTGTCTCCAAACGACCAGGCCGTTGCTGTGCCCGCCCGGCAGGCATACTCCCATTCTGCCTCCGTGGGCAACCGGTACAACGAATCTACGCCTGCCGCAATATTCATCCTCACGACAAACAACTGCGCGTCGTTAAACGACACCATCACAGCCGCATGCTCTGGCCCTTCCGGTACCACAATAACTCGCTCCAACCAGGGACTCGTTCCCATGACCTGTGTCCACTGCGCCTGTGTCACCTCATACTTTCCAATATAAAACCCCTGGCTAATCGTCACTTCGTGCTGTGGCCCTTCGCTGGCATTGCGTCCTTCTTCATCCTCCGGCGACCCCATCCGAAACATACCTGGATCAATCCACTGCATCTCCATTGCCCCTCCGCTCGGAAGAACAAATGTCTCGGAAATCCCGCTGCCTTTGGACGATGCCGGATCAATCTTGCCGCAGGCCAGCGACAGAAGTGCACACAACGCAAGGAATTTCCAGTACTGATTTCTCATATCTATGGTTCCCCCCAGATTCGATCTACTTCATGTCCAAACTCCGGCCTGGTCCACATCCCTGTATCCACCTACAAACCCCTGAACAACCCGGTGGTCGTCCCTACGTAACAACATCCCTATGCGTCTTTGCGCGACATATGCCGTTACGGCATCACCCGAAAATGTGCCATCGTCGCAGCCTGCTCACCGCTCTTCAAATCATCTACCACCACTCGGAACGCCCACGGACCCGGCGAAGATCCTTCCATATCCAGCGTCAATTGATGCGGCTCCCACGGGCGCGTTTCTTTATATGTGTGAGACACCGCCGTGGTCCACTCCGGTTCGTCTTCTCCTTCCACCCACTTCTCCGGCATCAGCCGCATCTGATATGTCACCTGGTACTCTGTGGCCCCAAACTCATCCCGCTTTAAATTGTACACTTCAAAATAAAACGAAATACTTGCATCCCGCTGACACCGTTGAAATGGATTGGGAAGCACCATAAACCGGTCTCGCCCAAACGGCCGCTCCTCTTGCTCCACAATTCGTTGCGCCGTCAACAATCCACTAATCTGCAACCGGTCCACACCAAACTCTTGAACCTCCAACGCGTCCCGAAACGTACCCAACGTCTGCTCCGCCTGGTCTTCTGCTTCAATCCCCAGCCGATACACCCCGGCATCCAGCATCAACCGTTCGCCCCAAAAGAGATACCCTTCATGTACGGCATTTCCATCCACCCAGGGCATCTTTCGAATTGGCTTCAAAGACTTTTGGATCTCGTTCCACTCCTCATCGAACAAAAACATGCCCTGCTTCAAATCCACAGCCTGCACACCGGAACGCACATCACGGTGCCGCACGTATTCACCCGGCAGCGCATAATAAATCTCCACCCGTGTCTGCCCATCCTCCCCCCGAAACTGCGCCACCTGGAATGGAACATTGTACCGCTTTTTCCAGTACGGGTCTTCATAAAACTCCGGCACCCGTTCTATCAGGTCCGAAAGTTTGCTGCGGGCAGATCCCTGCATCCACGTTTCCAACACCTTCCAGTTCGTATTCGAAATCCGCTCAAACGTCACACTGAACCCCGGGTAACTCCAGGTTTCTCGAAGCAAAATATAATTCGCCCGATCCAGGTACAAATTCCGCGAGCCCGGCTTTCCAAAACGGATGTACACCCGTCCCCGGTCTGTCTCCCACCCTTCCCTTCCATGCTCGGGATCTCCAAACCGCAAATTCGCATACGCCACCCGGCGATAGTGTTCCAGCAACCGCTCGTTTTCTCCTGTCATAAACAACGGATCGCGGCCCTTCCAGAACGTCTGCAACTCTCTGGCTCCTGGAAGATCGCCTCCTTCCTCCAGTACCTCCTGATCCGCTAGCAGAACAATAGATGAAATGAACTGCTGCTCCAACTCAGACATCCGGCGCATCCCTTCCGAATACGCCGCAAATGCTGCACTCAATTTACCCTGGGCCTGGTACCCCAACCCAGAAAAAAAGTATGCGTCCCGGTCATCCGGATTCTGCTTCAGAGACGCATCGAACAGAGACACCAGTTTCTCTGCCATATGCCCTTCCACATACACCTGACCCAACAGAATGCGACCCTCTTTGTGGTTCGAATCAATCCGGAGTAGACGGCTCAGATACCCAATGGCCTGGTCCCGCATCTGCTTGCCGTATCCTCCGTAGTTGAACCGTTTCTTCCGTTCCGGCCCAGAATGCAACGTTTCCCGCTCCAGGTTCAACATCATCTCCTGCGCCGCGTGCTTTCCCGCCCAGTACAATGCCTGTTCGTTGTTTGGATCCAACGCCACTACCTGGCGAACCTGTTCGAAAAACTTATCCTCCGCACCAGCCAGCCGGAACAATTCTGCATAGGTCATGCGGTACGTTCCGTTTCCCGGCTCCTGCCTCATGGCCCGCTGGAGCCAGCGCCGGGCGAACTGACGAGAAAGCACCGTGCCCTCTTCAAGATAATACCGGCCCAACGCGTGCATCGCCCGCCCCGTTGGATCATAACGGGCAGCCTCTTCCATAAGCCCCACCCGCTTTCCACGGGACAGCGTCGTATCCGCAGCCTCAAGCAGCAAGACATCAACCTTCTCTTCTTCTGGATTGCGCTTCCCTTCCACAGGCAACGCAAAGATCAACAACAGCAGTCCCAGGACACCAACGCGCAACATCCGCATCTCCTCTATATTTCCCGACAGGTCAACCTTCGAACGATGCACCTCTCGCAGCGCATCTACCACATCACCCGAAACCGCGTAGTAGCCGCCGTCTGCTGGCCACTTTTCAAATCTTCCACCATCACTCGGAATGCCCGCAACCCCGGTGCAGCCCCGTCCATATCCAACCGCAAGTACTGCGGCTCCCAATCCAGCGAACCCCGATATGTACCAGACACCGCCGTGGTCCATTCTGGCTCCGGTGCATTTGCAACACGCTCTTCCGGCAGCGCCTGCACCTGATACGTAATCCGATAATGCGTCGCTCCAAATTCATCCCGCGCCAGGTTGTACACCTCAAAATAAAACGAAGCATTCCCCTGTCGCGAACACTGACCCACCGGGTTGGGCAACACCAGAAAACGTCCTCGTCCCATCGGTGCGTCTTCTCGCTCCACAACCCGCCGGGCCATCAACAAACTGCTGATCTCCAGCGAATCCACACCAAACCGCCTTACCCGCAGCGAATCCCGAAACGTACCCACCTGAGACGTCTCCTGGTCCTGCGCTTCTCCCGCCAGAAAATATGCACCCGGATCCAGCACCATCTGTTCACTGGCAAACAGGTACCCCTCATTCGTGGACTCGTAGGCCACCCACGGCATCCGGTTCACCTGGCCCACCACACTCCGCAACGTATCCCAGGCTGAATCAAACAAAAACAACGCCTGATGCAAATCCACTGCCTGAATCCCCGGGGCCACATCTTTGTGCCTCACCTTCTCTCCCGGCAATGCATAATACAACTCCACCCGCGTCTGCCCCTCTCCTTGCCGGAACTGCCCAACCTGGTATGGAACATCGTACTGAAATAGATATCGATAATAATCCGGAACCGCCTCTACCAAATCGCTAAAATTCAGCGTCATCTCACCCAGCTTTGCCGGACCAAACCGCCAGGAATCCCAGGTATTCGTCATCAAAAACGTCACCTCGAACCCGTCGTACGACCACGTCTCCTCGCGCGGCTTAAACTGAAACGGCAATCCCGAAGGCCCTGTCTGCCCGGACCGCCGCATCTCCTCCTCTTCTTCATATGTCTTGTCCAGCCCCAGATCGTAATCCGCAGCCTCCATCCCCCGGGCCAGCGGTTCCCCATACCGAATATAAGCCTGCCCCCGGTCCGTCTGCCAACCCTCATACCCGTTTGCCGGATCTGAAAATCGTAAATTCACATACGCCACCCGGCGGCACTGCTCCATCAACCGCTCGTTCACCGGCGTCATAAACAACGGATCTCTCCCAAACCAGAACTTCCGCAACTCCTCCTCGTCCGGAAGCGGTTCTCTCTTTTTCTCCTCTTTTTTGCTACGCAGCATAAAAATGGACATCATAAACCCCTGTTCTTGCCGCGTCATCTGCGCCAGCCCCTGCACATAGGCTTCATAAGCACCCTCCAGATTATCCTTCAACTGGTACCCCAGCCCCATAAAAAAATACGAATCTCGCCGATCTGGGTGTCGCTCTAAATCTTCCTTGAACAACGCAACCAGCCTATCCGATTCATGCCGCAAATAGTACACCAGTCCCAGGTGTACCCGAGACGGCCAATGGTCCGGATCCACCTTCAGCGCCCGGCTCAGCAAATCAATCCCCACCTCCACATCCAGATCCGCATACCCCCGCTGGGTAAAGGTCCTGCCCGTAAACGCCCCTGTTGCCGTTTGCCGCGTGGACACCTCCTCGTCCGGCTCTGTAAAAAACATCATCTCCCACGACCAGGCCACGTACCGTCCTGCCCAGAACAGCGCCCGCACATTGTTCGGGTCCAGCGCCAGTGCTTCCCGTGCCTTTCTGTATGACGTACGCCGCGTTACCCCACGCCAGCTCAATTCTGCATCCGTCGCAAGATAATCCGCATTCTCCGGCTCCCGCCTCCGCGCCTGCTTCAACCAGGACTTCGCATCTCCCCGGGAACCCTTCTCAATAAAAAACCGGGCCAGCGCATGCATTGCCCGCCCGGACCCATCATACTCCACCGCCTCCTTCAACACACCCTCGCGCCGGTCAAACCCCAGCGATGTATCCACAGCCACCGCCAGCAACGAATCCACCCGCGCCGGATCGGCCTCTCCCGCACCCACCGGCAGCACCCACAGCACGACCAGAAA
>JAQCGA010000063.1 GCA_027619145.1 bacterium
ATCCCGGTGCCTCACCAACCCCCACCTCTGCCCCAGCCAGCGTTCCGCCCTCCTGCACAATCCGCTCTACACCGTCCGGCAATTTCAACTCGAACCGTTCCGCCTCCTCGCCAGCCAAACTGTGAAAATTATAATCGTGCGTCTCCCCTCCAACCACGCGAAACAGATCCACCATATAAGACCGCTCGTCATCCACAGGAATCAGCGCCACCGCCCGCCGGTACTCCGTCGCACGCCCCGGATACGCCGGCGTTGCGGACGCATCCGCAAGCCGTACCCATGGACCCGGCACAAACGTATGTAAACTACCCGTTGCAAACTCCTGGTTCTCCCCGTCCACCATCACCGTAAAATGACTTACCGTATGCGTCTCCCAACCAGAAATCTTGGGTGCCACCCAGCTTGGCGGATATCCCAGATCCGCAGAGAAATCGTACCCGTGCGCCATCAGGTTCACCGCCAGCTTATCCCGGTGCCCGTGACCCCGGTTTCCTTTTCCATAATTCAACACCAGATGCCGACGGCTCTCCTGCGATTCACCCGCCCGCAACACGCAGAACCCGGAATCGTGAAAAATCACACTCTCCATCTGCGCCGGGATAATCTCCCTTCCATCTTCCCACGGTTCAACATGAAACAACAAAAATAGTTCTCCATCCTTACGTCCCGCATCCGGGTCTCCACCCGTACCCACCAGGATCCGCTGTCCATACACCTCTCGCGCCTCGGGCAACCGCAAATAGCCCACCTCATCCACCAGAGCATACGGCGTGTGCAACTGACGTTTCCGGCCACCGCTCGTATCACCAATCATTGGAAGCCGCCCGTCGCAATCCACCTCCCGCGCAAATGCCATCATCTCCTTCAAACGAAACCTCGGATCGTGATACAAATCCATCGGCTCTTCAAAATTCATCCCATCAGAAAACCCCAGCGTCCACTCCGCCGCATCCAGCGCACCTCGAATGTTTCCCACTCCATACGAAATCGAATCGTACCAGAACTTTCCGTCCCTGAAAAAACTGTTCCCCATCACATTGTACAACCCTGTGGGTGCCTCCAGTGCCTGTCGAATCATCGTTCCATTCTCCAAACAGGCCCCCACCGTCAACAGCGTGTACAACGATGACGTCAGAAAATCACCCCCCGCAAGCGGCAATGTCCGATCCAAAAACTCGTACGCGTACGCAAACAGATTCCGATGCATATTGTAGTGGATATCCTCCACCGTCGCTCGCCCATCTCCGTCGTAATCTGCTTCACCACGCGCTTCAAAAAAACGCACCAATTCTTCATCCTTCCCCATCGCCTCAAACACCAGATCGTACACCAGCGCCACACGGTTCAAAAAAAACTGCTCCCGTCCAGACGCCTCTCCCACATATCCTCGAATCGGATCCTTGGACTTATCGTACGCCTCATACCCCTCCTTAATCCCACGCAACCGTCCGTACACCTCAGCCAGCCGATTCAGCAACAACCCCGCCTTATGCGCATACTTCACATCCCCCGTAAATACATACGCCAGCGCCAGTGCTTCTGCCGCCGGGCGACCCTGGTGCCCCTCTCCCGTTTGGGGCGCGTACGGATCACTGAACAATCGATACAAAGTATACGCCCTGTACGCACCCATAAAATAGTACGTCGTCCCCGCATTCGGGAACCCCTCCGGCGGCGCCCACCCCGGCCCTTCATCTACCATCCGAACCGTTTCTCCTGTCCCCGGGTTCTTCACCTCAATCCCATTGTACCACCACTCTCCACCCAAATTACAACGCCACTGGTAGGGTCTCAACAAATCCCCTTCCAGGGTCGAACGATTCCCCCCGTGAATCGGGCATCCATGATACTGGGCCACCGTCAACGCCATCGGATTCTGCGTCGGAACCATCGCATACAACATCTCATCCGAAAATCCCACCCAGAAATCCGCATCCCTTACAACTTTCTCCACCATCTCCTTCGCCCACGGCAACCGCTGCGCATTCTCCTTTGCCCGCGCCAGATCTTCCCGGTCGTACATCCCCACCATCCCCCGAGATTTCTGCTTCTCCATCCTCTCTGCAAACAACGCCTCCGCCCGCCCATACCGATCCGGCTCGTGCTCTGGCAACGGAACCTCAACATGCAACCGTTCATACAGCGCCCGCAACCGCGCCTCGTCCTGAATCACCTCTCCCCGACCTGGCATCTCCACCATCTCAAGCTCTCCCTCTGGCCGCAATTTAAAATTTGCAATCCCTTACAGACCCCATCCTACCCCTCCAGCGCAATCACCTCGAACTCCTGCAACTCCGGAAGCGTCACCTTCACCTGCTCCCCCCGCTGCTTGAACTTCAACACTTTCCCAGACCGCAACGCCGTTGCCGTCTTCACTGGATAACTCACCTGTGCTTCTATGATCACCTTCTGCGCAGGCACAATCTCGTCAATCGGCCCCAGTTCCAAATTCCCCAGGTGAACCATCGTTCGCTTTTGTCGTGCTTGACGCCGCAGGTACACGTCCATCATATGTGGAGCACCTGTAACCTTCACCGGAAGGGCCTCTTGCCCCAGAATCTCCGCAAGCAAACGCGGATACATTTGTGCGCGCGTCTCTTCAAAAAACTCTCCGAACATGGTAGGAAAATAAAAACAACTGCCCTTCCCAAATCGGTTTTCAATCAAAAATGCCTGATCGGACTTTGTCCCGGACGCAATAATATTGCTCACCAGCGGCTCCGAGAAAACGGCCTGGACCGAACCTTCTTCCGGTGTAACACGAAGGTTCCTTCGGGGTGCTGGGAAAAAATCGGTTTCCATCCAAGAAAAATGCGGCGCGTTTCCTTCTACGATGTACGCATAATCCCATCGCCGATGGTTGGACACCTCATTCCCAGATCGCGCACCAAACAACTCGGCCAACCCAAAATCTTCCCGGCGCTGTCCATATTCATCGTAATGCGAACTCTCAAAGTCCGCCACCACTTTCCCACCGGCACCCACAAACGCCGTCAGCACCGCACACTGATCATCACTCAGACACGCAGCATTTGGCAAAACAATCGCCTCGTACCGGTCCAGATCCCCCTCGCCCAACCTTGCCTC
The DNA here is from genome assembly GCA_027619145.1 of bacterium. Next base: position 3,088 of record JAQCGA010000063.1, read on the forward strand.
GTCAATCACATCAAACGGAACCCGGGCCCGAATCAACATCTCGTAAAACCCGTAAAACGATCGGCTGTAATTCCCAACGGCTTCCGCCCGCTTCTCCTTCTGGTACCCCAGATCCGCCCACGGGATATCCACCCCCCCGTACGTATTGAGTGTCTGTGCAGATTGCAACAGCGCCACTCGCGCACCCGAAACCGTCTTGCGATAATACTTCGTATTCTTTTTCAGGAACTCGTACACATCTGCCGCTGCCTCAATTCCATCCGCCTCAATTCCCTGGATAAAAATCGCGTAGTACGGATTCACACCCACAGACGCCTCGCTCAACAACACCCGTGTTTCCGCACCCGAAAGACTCACCCACCGCCACGGACTGAATGCCATGGACACCGCATTAATCGAAGGCTTGTCACCCGCCTGCGTCTCATACAGCCGGGACGATGCGCCTGTTTTAAAAATTGCTCTCGATACCCGCCCGTACATAAATCCACCCTCAGCCAGCAGCGCATCCATCTCCGGAATCAACCGCCGGTTTGCCCGTCCAGCAGCCCAATCCGGCTCCGCTACATTGGCATAGTTCGCATACCCCACAATCCCCGGTCGAGCAGAACGGATCACCTTCATCGCATCGTGATAATACCGCACCATCGAATCCACCGTAAATTCCCGCAACAGTGCGTACTCCTCCCGATTCCCCTGATCCGGCGCGGGCATCTCTCTTCTGTGTTTCTTCTGGAACATCCGCTGACAATGCACACAAAAACAACCGCCCCTCCTCAAAAAAGCCACCGGCCCATCAAAAAATACCCCGTCAATTTCATACTTACACACATCTTTTAAAAGCGTAAAACTCCAGTCTCGCCACGGAGAATTAATACAAAAACTTGCGTCGTCATCCCCGTACAAATGCTCAATCCGTTTCCCTTCATGCGTCATCACCCACCAGTCTGGCTGCGTATCTGCAAACTTCTTGGTGAACCAGTGCAAATTCATATACACCACAGTCCGAATCCCTGCCTTTTTCGCAAGCGGCAGGAACTCACCCAGCACATCCCGGTTTTTCTTCTTCGAAAGCCGACTCTTAAAAAACATCTCCGTCTCATCAAACCCACCGCGCATATTGTACTGGCAGTGAAAATGAATCACATTGGCGTGCATCTTCCGGCACACTTTCATCACATCTTGCATCGAAAGATCCTCCAACCTGGGCGTAAACACCAGGTCCAACACCCGCATCGGATCCCCGAGCCACTTTGGACTTTTCTCGCTCATTTCAAAGCTCCCCTTGCCTCATCTCGTTTAACAACCATTACAACAATCTCTTATCCTTGAAAAATCCTGCTAGTTTCTCCATCTCTTCATCACTCAACGAATAATACGGCATTCGCCGCCATCGCTTACACACTCCGAACAACTCCATGGCCCCGTGCAACCCGGCATTCCATCCGCCTGTCACTGTCATAATAAAATCAAAAAACGGCATATCGTATTCCCGAATGACCTCCCGTGCATCCTCCAGATCCTTTTCCTGCACTGCTTTCCAGTACCGGTGTGCAATCTCCGGTTTCAACGACAAATAAGTAGACATATACCCATCACATCCATACGGCCACATATTCATATGATTCACCTTCTGCCCACCAGCAAACACCGCCACCTGCTCGTGTGCAACCAGACACAATCTGCGTGCAAAATCTCCACACATATCGTCCTTAATTGCCACCACCCGTTCGAATCGTGCCAGCGTCTTCTCCACCACCTCCAGCCCAAACGCCGCACCCTGAGCAATGAACGCCCCCGTCACCATCATCACCGGCAACTCTTCAGCCACCATTCCAAAATGTGCCACCATCGTCTCCGACGTACACGAAGGTCCCCAATTCGGCGGAAGTACCATCAACACATCCGCGCCCGCTTCCCGGGCAAACCGCGCAAACGCAATCGACCGATTCGTATCGTGCCACCGGTCCGCTGCCACCACCATCCCCCGCCCCGCAGTATGTGCACATGTTACCCGCGTCACCTCGGCAATCTCCGCCTCAGAAAGACACGTATAGTGGCTATCTCCCACCGTCAGCAACACCGTCCGGCTGCCCGCTGCAAGATTAAAATCAATCTGATTCCGCAAACCGTCGTAATCCACGCTTCCATCCCGATTAAACGGCGTGGCAATCGACGCAATCGCCCCTGTCAAATGTGCCCGAACCTCATCTCGATCCATTCCCTGTATCCTTCCTCAGAATTCATGAACAATTGAATATTTCGGTTCTGGTGATCTGGGCACACCTTCCTCCAGCTTGCCCACTGGATTCTTCAATAGAAAGCCAAAAAAAATCCGCTGTCAATTAGTTTCGGCAGCGGACGAACAAATGGGCAAGAGAAGAATCGTATCCCTACCCTTTGGAAATCGCATCCTCCAGAACCTCCTGCACGTACGCATTCATACTCAAGCGCCGACGAGCAGCTTCCAGAGCCACCCGTCGATGCAGCTCAGGATCTGTACGAATCATTAAATTCCCGGAAAAAGGTTTTTCTGGTTCTCGCCCCTGTTCCTTACAGAATACGAGATATTCCTTCACGGATCTTTTCATTTCCCGGCGAAGCTCCGCAGCCGAAGATCCATAGAATGTGATCACATCATTGGTATTCACCACATTTCCATGAAACGAATCCGTCTCGGGATCAAAGTCAAAAACACCTACATATCCTTTGTACACAATCATAGCTCAACTCCCGCGATATGCAAAAACCTTCGTAAGTCTCGAATGGCTCCTCAGTCCATATCTGGACCCGGATGAGGACGGTGGAATACGGCAACTCGGCCGTTCAGTATCACGGCAACCCTTGACCCGGCCCGTTCGCTGATTACAGCACCCAATGCCTTTAACAATGCTTCCACGTCTCGCCATCGAATACTTCCGGATACAGGCTGCGCAAAAATAGTATCAAACGTTTTTTTGTGTCGCCTGTTCATATATCAATGATAGCATATTTTGATATCATTTGCAAGAATTCATTTTGGACCGATCAATTCCAGTCCACCGGAGACTTCATCTCACCCAACACCGCCCGGCGTACCCGATCCATTCCCTGAATGACCATCCATCGCCGAATGTGTTCCGTATCCTGATAATGTCGTCCTGGCTCACTCGCCTTGAATTCGCCAGGCCCGTGAACCGCCACAAATGTCGCGCCTCCATCAAACGGACCAATCATTGCCAGCCCCACTCCGTTGGCCGGCGCAACCCGTTCCGCCAGTGCCGCTGCCAGCGCCTCGTGGTTCGCCTCGTCCACCGAATCCACCCCCACCACCTTCAGCACCTCCGTCAACGTATCCGCGTGTACATCCGTTTCCACCAATTCCCCAAGCCCTGCTTCCGAAAACTCACGCGCCACCTGCCCCCCCGTCAGCGTATCCACGACACCCAGCGTCAAATTCCGGTCTCGCAACAATCCGCCCAACGCCTCGGCCACCGTCTCCTTGCCCGTACCGTAAATCGCCACACCCAGCCGTTCCCGCAATTTCGCCTCCATCTCCCCAATCAACGCGTCCGCTTCCGCCTCCGTATCCGCTTTTGCCGCAATACGCACATCCGTTTGCCCAGCATGTGCTGCCAGCCCCACCGTGGGATTGTTCGACACCATCAAATCCCCAATTCCCCGGTCAATATTGCTTTCCCCCACCGCACACGTGCGCAACACCCGCACCTTCATCACCTTCCTCCCACCCATACGCTCCACAATCAGCGGAATCACCGTATGCTCCAGCATATACTCCAGCTCTCGCGGAACCCCTGGGAGCGTCACTATAAAACCGCGCCCACCCACATCGTCACTCAAAAAACACGGTGCGGTCCCTACCGGATTTTCCAGCGGCATTGCGCCCTCGGGCAGATATGCCTGCCGCTTGTTGTTGTCCGCCATCTTCCGCCCAAAGCTCCGAAACCGCGCTGCAATCTGATGCTCCAGTTCTTCGCTGTACACCAGCTTGCGCCCCGTCGCATTGGCCACGGCCTGCCGCGTAATATCGTCCACCGTAGGCCCCAATCCACCGGACGTAATCACCACGTCTGACCGATCCAGTGCCAGATTCAAAATATCTGTAATCCGTGCTTCATTATCTCCCACCGTTGTCTTGTAATACAAATCCATCCCAATATCGCGCAACGCCTTCGCCAACCGGTTCGCATTGGTATCCACAATTTCGCCCAGCAACAGCTCCGTCCCAATCATCACAATTTCTGCGTGCATAATCACTCCTGAACATTCATCGAATAAGATTTTGGAAAAACAGGATCTGTTGCCCGAAAATCCGGAAAATGACTTTTAAATTGGCAGCTGGACGCGCATCAGAGTTGCTTCGGAACCGAAGATAAGCATCCCGTCCGCTGTCACGAAAAATCCATGCGCACCGCGTGATCCGGGGCTGCCAATTGAAGGGTGCCGGGCAAGAATCCGCGTACTGTTGTCAGACGGGTCAATGCAGTACACGGCATCGTCGCCCAGACCAACGATCAGGCCGTCCAAACCAACGGGCTCCCGGTTGAGATGAGGAAACCGGAGGTTCTTCACCGGCAATTCCCCAACAAAGGTGACGGTGCGGGCCTTCGGGTCGAAAACGTAAAACTTGCCCTCGGCCAAGCCGTAGATGAGACCGTTACAGCCTCTAACGGCGCGGCCATAAGTCTTTGTGCCCGGTACGGGACAAGTCTGGTAAACCATTTCTTTCTGGTCGGTGTCCCACAAAAAAACGCAGGCCTCTGTAGCCGTGGGAATAGCGCTACTTCCTCCCCGGATGGAGGTGGTACAGAAAAGTTCGCCAGTTTCGGAAACCGGGGCAACGTACTCCACACTCTGCTCCGGAACCGGCGTGGGCCAGTGCTCCAGTGCGAGGCTCTTCGGATCCACACACATCAGCGCACCGCCCAGACGTCCTTTGGACGGCTCGGTCCCGGTATACAGCAGGTTGTCCGGACCGATACACCACTGAATCGGACGCTCCTGGCCCGGAACCTTTCCCAGGCAGCGGGGATTAACCCCCTTCTCAATCGGACGGCCAGGATCGTACACATCCACATAAGCGCCCATGTAACTGCACAAGAACAGGCCTTCGGGCAGGCTGACCGTATCGTACACCTGGCAGCTCCCCGATCCCAGAATACCCAGATCAGCGAACTCGCCGGTAGCCGTCTGATAGCTGAACGACCGCCCCGGAAGCGCACCGGATCCATATATCGTTCCGTCGCGCTCGCAGGAAACGCTGTAGATCCAGACCCTCCGCCCCCTGTAGTCTGTTGCCAGTGTGGTCGTCTCGCCCGTTCCTTCATCCGTAAGATGCAGTCTACCTTCGTTGTCAATTCCGCCAACACGTTTCCCATCGGCAAGCAGGAGCGGACTCTCCCTGGCGGGCGCGGTTTCACCTGGAACAATCCGGTCCGGCAGACAACGAAAAACCTCCTCACCAGCCTTCCCGTACACCTTCCCGTCATCTCCGGTCCAGAGCTGGGGTGCGCCCTGCTTGCCAGTGAGAGATTCCGGGAGAATCTGTCGCTTCTGGCCGGTTTCCACATCGAAGGCCCAGCACTCCATGTGATGCAGACCAACCGGACAGTAAACGATGTTGTCGTCACTGACGGCCACGGAAGGAAAAATGTAAAACTGACGTTCGTCGTCGGGTAGGCGGCCAATATTCTGAATCTCGCCGGTGCGGGTGTCGCAACAAACCAGTGTGGCATTCGGATAAGTCCCAACGTAAAACCGACCGTCGGGCGCCAGCGCGCCGGAGGCGAAGTAGTTGGCCGGGTCTGCGGGTACACCCAGGTCTTCCAGGGATTGCTTTTGAATATCGTATCTGAAAAAATGGGCCGGATTTCCGGCATAGACGTACACGTTACCGTCCGCGCCAGCGGTGATGGTGATTTTGCCTTCCCCGTATGAACTCAGATCATGATGGAGAACCTCCCCGGTATCCGGACGCACGCCCACCAAAGCGACAGAACCGAGAACGGTTTCGAGATAAGCGGCCCAGGCAACCTCCTGCCCATCCGGACTTCGGGTAAGAGCGGTAAAACTGAGTTCACGGATTCTCAACGGTTCGCCAAGAGACTCAAAAACAGGGGCGGGTTCATTTGCAGACATCGGGAACTCTCCTTGAAATCAAAAACTTTTCTGGATCGGTTTCATTATACCGGAATCACATGTAGCATATAACTCTGTCGCGCCGTCTCACCGTCCTCGTCGTACGCCTCAATGGTCACCTTCACATCTTCTACCTGGCCTGGCGTTCCACGCACCAGCCCCGTCTCCCCGTCAATTTCCAACTCCGTCAGCCGATAACGCACAGACTTCCGGCTCACGTTGAAATCCGCCCGCGCCCGGTACGAATACTGCGCCGTTACAAACTCCTCTACCTTCGGTTGCGTCACAAACGTCAACCCCTGGATCTCCAGGTGCCACGCATCGTTCATCAACGGCCAGGCATTTCCGCCTACGACCCACAGCTTTTCGTCAAACACATACGCGGCATACTCGTGGCGAGCCGTCCAGATCGACTCGGTCTCCAGCCTGTGCCAATCCACTCCGTTGGCCGAATACCACACATCGTCAAAATTGTTCCACGTTGGCTCTGCACGGAATCCACCCATCAACCACAATCGATCCCTGTACACAGTTACCGTCGTCCACACCCGTGGCGGCCACGGTGCATTCTCTGTCACCTGTTCCCACGTCACCCCGTCGCTGGAACACCACACATCGTTATATGCTCTGAACGGATGGTATGTAGAAATCCCACCACCCACAATCCACATCTTTCCGTCGAAGGCCGTCACCATACTGTAAAGCTGGCGCCCAGACCAGGCCGCGTGTTCTACCTCCAGTGTCCAGTTCACCCCATCTGTCGAAGACCACACATCGTTGTGCACCTTCCCACTGCCAATCCCACCCATCAACCACATCCGCCCGTCAAACACCACTGCACCCGCCCCGTACCGTCCAGACCAGGGCGCCTGATCCAACACCAGATCCCACTTCTCTCCATTCTCTGAAGAAAACAATCTTCCCACCTGGCTCACCACCCACATCCGGTCTCTGTACACCCAGGTAGGAGGAATATTCACTCCGCCCTCACAGGGAATTTTCCCCGCCTCCGTCCAGGACTTCCCATCTTCCGAGCGCCACACATCATTTACCAGCGGCGGCGTGTACCCCCCAATCAACCACATCTGATCTTTGAACACCATCTCCCCCGTCGAGTCCCGGGGAATCCATTTATTCTGTTCCGCCACCCGTTTCCAGTTTGGCGTAGCCGCCGCCCGAATCACCTTCACCATATACGTGCTCTCGCCATTCGCCGACGCCACCTTCACTTCCACCGAATTCCGGCCCACCGTCAGGTCCAGGCTCGTACCACCTTCTTTTGCCGGCGCTCCATTTACCGTCAGCTTATCGCCCGCTTCCGCAACCTCTGCGTGCACTGCAATCGCATCTACGCGGCTGGGCACGTACACCGTGAACACCTTCCGGGCCAAACCAAACCCCGGCGACAACTTACCCGGCTCAACCGAAAGCGACTTTAACACCGGTTCTCGTTCATCCATCGCACGCTCTCCTCGTCGTCATTTCCACTCTTTTTTCAGCGGACCATTTTCCCCATACACCGGATCGGTCGCGGGCAAAACCACCTCCGCAATCTCCCGAACCGCAGTCTGCCGCTCCGCAATCTTCCCATAACACATATCCGGATGCTGTCCAGGCAGATATCCACCCACCACCAGCAACTCAGAATCCGACCCCAGGTTCTGATGTCCAACCCCCGCCGGAATCACCACCACATCACCCGCCGTTACAGACAACACCTCGCCCGTCTTCCCACCAAACCGCACCTTTGCCTGCCCTCTACAAATTCCCAGCACCTCGTGTGCAGTTGCATGGTAATGCGGAAAAGAATAGATCCCGTTCCGCCACAAATTCCCCCATCCATTGGCAGCAAAAACCTTCTCGCATACCACCGCCGGATCCTCCATCACCAGCTTCAGCACACCTGGGTACACCAGCAGCGGTAACCGGTTATTCGGAATTTCTCCATCGTCCTCCAGTCGGTACACCGCCACATCTACAGATCGAACCCAATCTGAATTTTCATACGCCATCATCCTTCATCTCCCTGCCAGTAGATCACTTCCTATTATTAATAACCTGCAACGCCTCCATCTGCCGGTCCGCCTTTGCCGCACGCGCAAGCGCTTTCGCCTCCCCGCACGTAATCAACCGGTTTCCGCGCCACCGCAAACCAAACAAAGACCGCACACAATGCCATTTTACGTGTTTTTTGATCACTGACTCATACGCCTCTGACGCTGTGTATCGCCTGTACTCCCGTTCCGGATCAACCCGCTTCAACCGCTGGTTCAACTCCGCAAGCTGTGTCTCCAGCAGAAGCCGTGCCCGAATAAATGAGAGGAAGTCCCGCGTCTCAGCAGAACCCTCCATATAAGCCAACTTTGCAATCCGATCCGCCTTCTCCACACTCATCCATCCCTTCTCCGCCAGAATCCTCGCCACAGACTCCCGCAACATTTCCTGGTCTTCCTTTCGGAGTGTACCTGTTTGCACCAGCGCATCCAGTACCGCTTCCGATTCTCTCCTGGCTACCGCAACACCAAACGCCAGCACGCCCCGCTGTTGCTCCCTCCTGAAATGCCCTGTATTG
>JAQCGA010000064.1 GCA_027619145.1 bacterium
ATCGCCCCCTTAAACCAGGACACCCGGTTCATCCGTACTCCCAGCGACGTGCGCCCCGGTGTCTGCGGTTGATACTCCAGGGGTTCACACAACTCCTGTTCGCCATTCAAATAATGCCGCATCGTGCGCCCATCCACGACCAACGCTACGTGGTACCACGGCCCAACCGGATGCTCGAAATCCCGCGCAAACAACGCCAGATTCTTTCCCGGTTGGTTAATAAACGTATCCATAAACCACCGATTTCCCGGCCTCAATCGCGTCTCAAACAAAATGCGGTTCTCTGTCCCCTCTTCCTGCAAATGAACAAACCGCTGCTCTTCCGGCCCATCCGCATACGGGCAGAACACCGCCTCCATAGTAAACACCCTCTCTCCCGCCAGCGGATGCACATCCAGAAACAACGCATCCCCCACCCCATCAAACACAATCGCCTTCCCCCCCGGCCCCTCAATCACCTCCGGCGTACCCACCACCTCCACCGAATTCCCCCCAATACACTCCAGATTATCCATCTCCCACACAATTTGCTTCACCGATTCTCCCTTTACGTAACCCTTTTGATTTTCCTCAAAAGCCGGGCGGCCACAGGGGGACCGCCCCTACAAAAACAAACAACGGAACAACCCTCGAAAGGACACAAGGTTCGCCCCTACCATCCGTGTTTATCCGCCTTGATCTGTGGTTGCTTTTCTCTTTTTCTTTGCGCCTTTGCGTGAGACCGCCTTTACGATTCCAACCCAATCACCCGTACCGCATTCCGATGCAGAATATCCTCCAGCGCCTCCGGATCATTCACAGCCTCTTTCAAAAATGGCAAACTCTGTGATGCAAAACACCCTCTCTCAAGCCCCCCACCTTGCCCGTCCATACACGGACAATCCGTGGCAAACAACAGCTTCTTGCGGTGCCGCGCCAGAAACACCTTCCCAAATTCTTCGTCCCGCGTTAACCCACCCAGTCCAGATCCGGCAGACAGATCCGCGTACATATGCTCGTAATCCGACAACAGCCGATCCGCCAGCCCACCGGCAACCACCGGTCCCTTTGGGTAAAGTGTTTCCTCCGGCGGCGGCACATCTGCCCCAATATTCGCCCACCAGGACTGTGCGTGGCCAATGAACTTAATCTTCTGAAACTTCTTCAACAACGTCTCCAGATGTCCAATCCCCTGGTTATACCCTTTCTCCCCCTCCTGGAAATGCCACGTCACCGGCCAACCAATCTCATTGCAAAACGCCAGCACGCGCTCCAACCCCGGATGGTTTAATGGAATATGCTGCTTCTGCTCCCCATACCCCTTAAAAATACCCAACTTCGCCCGCCGCTCCAGCTCCTGCACCGCGTCCTTTCGCGTCACATCCACATGGCAAAACGGAATAATCTTATCCGGGTACTGCTCATACGCCGCAGCCACCGTCTCGGTCAACCACTCGTATTCTTTGTCCGCTGTCTCAATGGGCAAACACACCGCTTTCTCTGCGCCAATCGCCTCGATATGCTTGAGCGTATCTTCCAGACCCCGTCCCCGGTGCCCAATATGCAAATGCGCGTCAATCATTGGCTCAACACCTCCAGTAAGCGCCGGGCAACCGTTTCTTCCTCACCTGGCATTAACGTCATCGGATCTACCATAACCCCGGTGGCGCTGCGCCGCATCACCACCGGTGGATCGCCTTCCCGCATCGCCTGAATCACCGTCTTCGCCCGATCCGGCTCCAGATCCACATAGGCCCGGGGTGCAATCGAAGGCGCCGCCTCCTGGCCGTCCCGCAACACATAAGCCTTCACTCCCGGCACATCCTTCAGCGCCGTTACCACGCAACTCGCCTGCCACTCCCAGGCCAACCGATCCTCTTCGTCTTTCCCTTTCAAGAACCGATCTACCGCCGCCACCAGCCCCATAATTTCCTCTTTGCCCACCTTCATTCCCCGCCCAATCGCACTGAACGGACTCGCGTTCAATCGAACCGCGTCCACAAACTCCTTTTTCCCCAATACCAACCCCGCGCTCTGCGGCCCTCGCAACCCTTTTCCACCGCTAAACACCACCAGACTCGCGCCCATCCCGGGAATCTCCGTCAGATTCGACCGAGGCGGAAGCTGCGCCGCGGCATCCACAATCACCGGCACACCCTTTTTCGCCGCTCCTTCAACCACTTCTCCAAGTTGCTCCTTACTCTGCTTGCCCAAAAAATGCACTACCGCCGCCGTCTTCTCCGTAATCCCACCCACCAGATCCTTTGCATGCACCTCCGTCTTGCTCCCCACCCGCACCAGCTTCCCACCGCACACCTCAATCCCCTGGTGAATATATGTATGTGCGTCCACCAGACTGATCACGAACTCGTTTTTCCAGCCCTCCGTATGCGGAAGCGCACGTACCTTTTCCTCATCCGTACCCGTCAAGCAGGCCGCCGCCGCAAGCTGCATCCCACTGGCCGCCCCACACGAAATAAACGCCGCTTCCACACCAATCCGTCGCGACAGATATTCACCCGCCTTCACGTTCAACTCCGGTACATCCACAAATGCCCCCGCCGCCTCCCGCATCGCATCCAGCACCTCGGGCGGCATTAAGCTTCCGCCCAGCGTCGTAATCGTACCGCAGGCATTAATAAACGGCCGTATCCCCAGGTCACCGTATCGCGTCATCTTCATTCCTCCTCAAAACAAGTCAAACCATCTCTCTTTCACGCACCCAAGATACGACCCCAAACCCCCAGGGTCAATCCAAATTCCCGGACACCCACAATCCGGACACCCACAAATTGACAATTGATAATTGCCAGTTGTCAATTGTCAATTTTTTCTACTTTTTCCGCCCGTCCTTTAATAAGGAAACGTCTCACTCCCTTCCGCCTTCGACAGCTCCGCCAGGAATTTCCCCATCCCTTCAATTGCAGATTCGTACACAATTCTCCCTTTCTCCGCAGACGCTTTCCTTGCATCTCCTCCGGCCGAAGCCGGCATATACATGTGCCACGGTCGAACAAAATCCGCATGGGACTCCGTCAGCACCTCCACAGAAGGCTGCCTCCGTGGATTCTCCGTAATCAAATCTTCTTTCACCAGTTCCGGCCGCAGGTACTGAATCTGCGACGTCTCCTCCTCACCTGCATGATCACTCCGGTTCTCCCATACCTTCTGCGCTTCCGGCGAAGCACACGATGTCGGATGAATCATACATACAAACGGTCCATCCTCCGCCGCCAGATCCCGCATCGCCGCCCGAATCACATCCGGATTCCCCCCGTGCGCATTTACAAACACCACCCGTTCAACCCCTTCGGCCTCGCACAAATGTACCAGATCTTTCAGCAACGCCATAAACGTGGGCACGCTCACCCGGCACGCAAATGGAAAAGCCCGAAAATTATTGTTCAAACTAATCCGCTGCGTGGGCAAACACACCCCCCGCCCACCCAGCTCATTTGCCCGCCGGGTTCCCCCATAACACGCCGCCTCTGCCCGAAAAGAATCCGTCCCATACGGCAACGCTGGCCCGTGGGGCTCTGTGGACCCAATTGGGATCACACACACATTTGCCTTCAGCGCCTTTACCTCATCAATCGTCATCTCTTCCAGAATACCCGAATAAGCATCAGCCATCGTTTGATCCTCCTGGTTCAGTAGTTGAAGAACCCGCCCAAGATAGGCCCACCACCATCGCCTGTCAAGCCATCCCGCAGATCGCAAAATCCCGCACGCACCGCCCATTCTCCCACCAGCTTTTCCTTGACCCGCATGCAGGGATTCGGTAAATTGATCGTCAACCTGAAATCAAAACATTTACGACGGAGCAAAATACCTGCATGGGCAATACATTCGGACACCTTTTTCGAATCACCACCTGGGGCGAATCGCACGGCGGCGGTGTAGGCGTCGTCATAGACGGCTGCCCACCCAACCTGGAAATTACACCCGAAGAAATCCAGGTAGAATTAGACCGCCGCAAACCCGGCCAGAGCCGAATTACCACCCAGCGCAAAGAAGAAGACCGCGTGGAAATTCTCTCCGGCGTCTTCGAAGGTAAAACCCTGGGCACACCCATCTCCTTACTGGTATGGAACAAAGACGCCCGTTCCAGCGACTACGATGAAATGCGCGTCAAATACCGTCCGTCCCACGCAGACTACACCTACCAGGCCAAGTACGGCATCCGCAACTGGAAAGGCGGCGGACGCGCCAGCGCTCGGGAAACCATCGGCCGGGTTGCCGCAGGAGCCGTGGCCCGTAAACTCCTGCACCAGGCCTGCAACACCAAAATCCTCGCCTACGTCCATCAGGTCCACCAGATCACCGCAACCGTAGACCCGCTTACCGTCACCCTCGAACAAATCGAAGCCAACATCGCCCGCTGCCCGGACCCCAAAGCCGCCCAGCGCATGATAGACCGCATCGACGCGGCCCGCAAAGAAGGCGATTCCTTAGGCGGCGTCATGGAAGCCGTAGCCCGCAACGTACCTGTAGGCCTGGGCGAACCCGTCTTCGACAAACTCGAAGCCGACCTGGGCAAAGCCCTTCTCTCTCTCCCCGCCTGCAAAGGCTTCGAAATTGGCTCCGGATTCGCTGGCGTCGAAATGACCGGCTCGGCCCACAACGACCCCTTCTACAACGAAAGCGGCCGCATCCGCACCCGCACCAACTATTCCGGTGGCGTCCAGGGCGGCATCTCCAACGGCGAACCCATCTTGCTACGCGCCGCCTTCAAGCCCACGGCCACCATCCTCAAAGAGCAGGAAACCGTGGACGCAGATGGAAACCCCACCACCCTCAAAGGCCGCGGCCGCCACGACCCCTGCGTCTTACCCCGTGCCGTCCCCATGGTCGAAGCCATGATCGCCCTCGTCCTCGCGGACCACTACCTCCGCCAGAAAGCCCAGTGCGGAATCTGAAAATAAGGCACAAAACTTTTCAAAAAATCAGCTCACGCAAAGGCGCGAAGACGCAAAGGGAAACCGGAGTGTGCCACAGAACGAACCCGTGTGTCCACCCGGGGTTTTTTACGATCTTGCACCCTCTGACACCACCGCCCGCAGAACCACCTCACCATTCGGGTAGGGCCCATAAAGCCCTCGTGTACGCCCCTGAAACCCTGAACCTCCCACGCCACATCCTTCCACCGGACCAAATTGTAAGCCCCTCGCGGCGTTTGAGCGAGCGCGCTTTTGCCTACTTTTATCGCGAAGATAAAAGTAGGTCGGCAACACGGGGTTGCCGACACGCGGGTGGCGGGGCCGCTTTTACATTACCAACACATACCCTCTAACCCCAACCAAACCCCTATGAATCCAAATATCTTCACCTGCACCAAAAACAACCAACTGCACACCTACCGCTTCCCCTGGAAAAACTTCACCCACCTCCTCCAGGCCCAGGCGGAGCAATACGCCCAAAAACCCGCCATCATCTTCCGCGACCTGGACGCCGGAACCCGCCAGGAAATCTCCTACACAGACCTGGACCGCATCACAGCAGCTCTTGCCTCTCGCCTCCACCACAACTTCGGCATAACCCCCGGCCACTGCGTCGCCCTGGCCTTACCCAATTGTCCTGAAGTTCCTCTCCTCACCCTCGCCCTCTTCCGCCTGGGTGCCACCTCCGTTCCCCTGGACCTGAAACGCGACGTCCCCGAACGCAAACGATACAAACTCCAGGACACCGGTGCCCAACTCCTCTGTGTCCTCCCGGAAAACCTGAAAACCGAACGCGAAACCACCCCGGACCTCCCCATCGCATCCACAGAAGACCTGCTCACCGGCGCCCCCGGCGAACCCGCAGACCTCGAACCCGAATGGAGCGGTAGCCCTGCAGACGAGCAAGCCGTCGGCATTGTCCTCTACACCTCCGGCACCACCGGCCATCCCAAAGGTGCGCTCCTCACCCGCCAGAGCATCACCAGCAACGCCAGCGGCATTGCCCAATGGCTCTGCTTCGACGAAAACGAACGCCTCAGCCTACTCCTCCCGCTCCACCACGTCAACTCCACCGTCTTCAGCATCACTACTTTCATGGTCGGCGGCACCCTCATCCTCAACTCCAGGTACAGCGCATCCAACTTCTGGCCTATCATCGCCGAAGAACGCGCCACCGCCAGAAGCATCGTCCCCACCATCATGAAAGACCTCCTCGCCGGAGCAGACACGTTCGACCGAACAAACTGCGACATCTCCTCCCTCAAAAAAATCATGATCGGCTCCGCACCCGTACCTGCCGGAGATGCATGCCGTTTCCACGAACGCTTCGGCATCCGCCTGGTCCAGGGCTACGGCACCACCGAAGTCAGCCTCCGCGTCACCGGCGTACCCCCAACGCTACCCGAAGATGAATACCGCGAAGCCCTCGCCCAAAATGCCGCCGGCGTAGAGCTGGCCAACAACAACATCTGCCTTGAAGGCGACCCGCCCGAAGGCGAACTTGGCGAACTCCTCGTACGCGGCCCCGTCGTCTCTGGCGGCTACCTCAACCAACCCGAAGCCACCCCCGA
The DNA here is from genome assembly GCA_027619145.1 of bacterium. The sequence goes on from JAQCGA010000064.1 coordinate 6,491, forward strand.
AGTTTTTCGCAATGGCTGGTTTTACACCGGAGACATCGGCTACTGGAAAATGCTCGGCGGCAAAAAATACTACTTCGTCCACGGCCGCAAAAAAGAAATCCTCATCAAAGGCGGCGTCAACATCTCTCCCATCGCCGTAGAAAACGCCCTCGTAGACGCATTCGATGAACTCGCTGCCGCCTACGTCATAGGCCTGGATGACCCGCGCTGGGGCGAAAACATCTGCGCCGCCCTCATCTTCCGCAACGGACTCTCCCCCGAAGCGCAAACCGAACTCGCCCGCACCATTGTACAAACCGGCCAAGACGGCCGCATCCCCAACCTCAGCGCCTACGAGGCCCCCTGCAAAGCCGTCCCCTTTGAAAAAGACAACCTCCCCATGACTTCTACCGGAAAAGTACAACGCAGCGCCCTGAGAAAAATCATCCAGAAAACAATAACAGGCGATGATCCCCAAACAATTGACAATTGACAATTGGTGTCTTCTCCCAGAATGCCTCCATGCCCCCCAGAATCCCGAATTCTCCTCTATAAAGGCACGGCGCACCGTGCTCCAACTTCAAGCCCCGAAAGGACATCACCATGCCCATCACGACAACCTACCACACCACCGGCGAATGGCTGCGCGGTAACCTCCACAGCCACACCACCGTCAGCGACGGCTCCCGCCCCGCCAACGAAGTCATTGCAGACTACGAAAGCCGTGGCTACGATTATCTGGCCATATCGGACCACGACAAATTCGTAAATCCGGAGGATTACCGAAGCAGCACCAAGTTGATCCTCCTGCCTGCCGTTGAGGTCACCGCACGCGGCCCACACATTCTCCACATTGGTGCAACCGAAGTAGTAGAACCAGATGAAAACCGCCAGAACGTCGTAGATGCCGTCGCCGCACAGGGCGGGATAGCCCTTCTCAACCACCCCAACTGGCAAAGCCATTTCAACCACTGTCCCCAAGAACTCATGGAAAAGCTTCAGGGCTACGCCGGTATCGAAATCTACAACGGCGTCATCGAACGCCTGGAAGGCACCCCCCTGGCCACGGACCGTTGGGACAAGCTACTCGCCCAGGGCCGCCGCGTATGGGGCTTTGGCACAGACGACGCACACGCACCGCAGGATGTGGCCCTTGCATGGAGCGTAGTCCAGGTGGACAGCCGCACGCCCGAAGCCATCATCGAATCTCTCCGCACAGGCCGCTTCTACGCCTCCACCGGCGTCACCGTACAAAACATCGGCGTACAGGGCAACACCATCTCCATCACCACCGAAAACGCCCAGCGCATTCGCCTCATCAGCAACTCCGGCGTCATCGAAAAAACCGTAGAATCCACAAAAGCCGAATTCCACATCCCGGAAGACATCGTCTACCGCCCCAAATCCACCCACGTCCGAATCGAATGCTACGGCCCCGGCGGTCGCATGGCCTGGACACAGCCCTTCTTCATTGAATAACAAGTTCGAAATCTGAAAACGTCTCGCTCAAAAACACAAAGAGGAACCGGAAGTGGCGCGGGGGGACCCGTAGGGGCAGGCCCCCGTGCCTGCCCGGCCTCTCGGTGGAATACAAAGGGCCCGTTATTGGAATTTGTAGGGGCGAACCTCGTGTTCGCCCAGCCTTTCAATTTCAGATTCTCGCGGCATCCGTCCCGCAATTTTTCTCAATCTTCTCAAACAGCGACTCGCATGCGCGGCCTCTTCTCCATCCTCTTCAACCTCCCCAAGTACCTGCGCCTCTCCTGGCGCCTAATGAAAGATCCGCGTGTTCCCTGGTATGGAAAACTAATTCTCGTTCTCGCTGTCCTGTACGCAATCTCTCCATTCGACTTGATTCCGGAAGCCTTTTTCCCTCCCCTTGGAATCTGGGAAGACCTGCTCTTGTTACTCTTCTCCATCCAGAACCTGATCCGAAGTAGCCCGGAGGAAGTTGCCACAGAACACGCACGTGCAATTGAGCTGAAAACCAGGCCCAAATCCTGATTTCTTTTTTGGAGGCGAAACACAAACGGTATGGTCCGCCGACAGCCTACATCAATCTCCTCAACACATAAACGGGCATTTCGCCTGGGTTTCGGCCTTCTGGTGGTTCTGGTTCCGCTGGCCTATCTCTCGGAATCTGCCTTTGTTGCGTACTACCCCAAGCTCTTCCTGCTACAGACCGGTGCGTTATATTTTCTCGCCGTATGGTACCTGAAAAATCGCACCCTATCTGATTCCCATCTCGTAGATTCCCCTCTCGTTCTCCCTGTCCTTCTGTACCTGGGCCTGACCGTTCTGGCCACATTCCAGGCCGTCAATCGCGTAGATGCCCTCGTCCAGCTCTCCCACCAGATCGCCCTCACCCTGCTCTTTTTCGCCCTCCTGAACAGCATACGCAGTACGGATATTTTGGACCTGCTCAAACCTGTGGTCGGCACAGCCGCCGTTGTCTCCATCATCGGCCTGCTCCAGTATCCAGGATGGGGGTTGCTCTGGATTCCATCTTCGGGGATGCCCAGCGCCACCCTCGGCTACCGCAACTTTGCAGCCATGTATATGATTCTCTGCATCCCGGTGAGTTTCCGTCTCTTTCTGGCCGCACGCAGCCGAACCGGAACCTGGAGTTGGGCCATCTCCACCGCTCTGATGCTCACCTTCCTCATCTGCACGCGCACACGCGGCGCATGGCTGAGCCTGGTCATCGCTTGCCTTCTGGCCGGAATCATCACCCTTTTCTTTCGCCGCTCCTGGCACAAAACATTCTCCCGAACCCACATTCAGGCCGCCGTCACAGGGCTCGTTCTCGTCGTCGGTTACACCGCCTTCACCACACCACAAATGAATGACCTGGGCCTGGCCAGCCACAGTCCGGAGAAAGTGGATCTTGCCGAAAGCGTAACTTCCATTTTCGATGAAGGAAGCGACAAAGATCGCCTTTCAATCTGGAAAAATACCCTTTCCATGATCGCAGACCACAGCCTGACTGGCGTAGGCCCCGGAAACTGGCAATACCTATATCCCGCCTATGACAGTGGCGAAGTCGTCTGGAAAGGTGCTAGCCCACGCCGACCCCACAATGACTACCTCTGGATTGCCGCGCAACTTGGCCTGCCCGGACTTCTGGTCTTCTTCTGGATCATCTGGCTAACCCTCTCTCGGTGCCTGAAACACATCCGGTCGCAGAACGACTTCTGGACCCCCACTTGCCTCGGTGCATCCTTGCTTGCCTTGCTTGCCCATGCCACCGTGAGTTTTCCTCGAGAACGCATCACCCCATCCATGCTCTTCTGGATCTTCATTACATTCATCGCAATCCAGGACTCAGAAGCGAGGCCTCCACGCAAAACACTTCGTCACCGTTTACAGACTGTACAATTCGCCGGGAGCGCACTGATCCTGCTCTGCCTCTGGACAACAACACGCGCCATCACCTTCGACCGCCACCACGCTCGCACCATTGCCTTCAGTGACCGCCAGGACTGGAGTGGTGTACTCCGAGAATCCACATCTGCACTCCAATCTGGCGTCTTCAACCCACAAGCTTACCTCCTGCGCGGCATCGCCCACTACAGCCGACAGAACTATGCCCGAGCTATCCAAGACAACCTGCGCTGCCTGGAATACCACCCCTACTTCAACAATGCGCTGAACAATCTGGGCATGTCCTACAATGGTCTGAAACAACATGAACAAGCCCTTGAAGTTCTGCTCTCCCTCCAGAAACTCAATCTCAAACATGTAGAAGTCCACGCCAACATGGGAGTGGCTTACCAGGGCCTCCAGCGCTACGATGAAGCCATTGCTGAATTCCAACAAGCCCTGATGCGCAATCCGGATCAACCCCAATTCCGATACTCTCTGGGGATTGTGTACGAAAAAAAGGGCGTCCTGGATAGTGCCGCTGTCCAGTACGCCCGCATCCTCGAATCCACTCCAGAAAACCTCCCTGTCCGATATCGCCTGGGCACCATCTACCAGAAACAGGACCGCCTGAAAGACGCTCGTCAAACCTTTCAACAATGCATCGATGCGCATTACCTGCCAGCCTATTATAATCTCGGCGAAATTTACACGTTACAAGGCGACGCAGCCCAGGCCATTGAAGCCTACAACACCTTTATGAAAAATTGGAACGGCGATCCCAACGCAGTCAAAGTCATTCAAGAACGCATTCAGACTCTGATAACACTGCCAATGGATCATTGATACGTATCTCCGCACTTACCCACAGGACGCTACTTGAACCTCTCTCCTCAAAAACGCACCGCTATCAAACGCCACCTGCTCGCCTGGTATGACCGGTGCAAGCGGGATCTTCCCTGGCGTAGAACATCGGACCCGTACCGCATCCTGCTCTCTGAATTCATGCTCCAGCAAACCCGCGTAGAAACCGTCATCCCCTACTATCAGCGTTTCCTGGAAAGTTTCCCCACGGTCCACGACCTCGCACAGGCCCCACAAGAACGTGTTCTCAAAGCCTGGGAAGGCCTGGGGTATTATGCCCGTGCCCGCAACCTGCACCGCGCCGCCAGCCTCATAACAGACCGCTTCAACGGCAACGTACCTACCACGTACGAAGACCTCTCCTCTCTACCTGGATTTGGGCCATACACAACCGCGGCCGTCTTAAGCATCGCCTTCAACCAGGACCACGCCGTAGTGGATGGTAACGTCATCCGCGTACTTTGCCGCCTCTTCAACATCCGAGAAGACATCGCCCAGACCGCAGTCAAAAACCAGCTTCAGGAATTGGCAGACACCCTGCTCCACAAAGGCGACGCCGGCAACTTCAACCAGGCCCTCATGGAACTGGGTGCCACTGTCTGCTTGCCCAAATCTCCCAATTGTACAACCTGCCCAGTTTCCAGCCACTGCATTGCATATCAATCGGGAGAACCAGAATCCCTCCCGGTGAAAGCGCCCAAAAAAAAACGCCCACATCACACGATGGGCGTGGGCATTGTTCAGCACAACAGTACATTCCTGATTGCCCGCCGCCCCGAAGACGGCCTGCTGGGAGGCCTCTGGGAATTCCCCGCCACCCGAAAAAAAACCAGCGAATCTCTTCAAGACTGCTGCCTGCGCGGCATCCTGGAAACCACCGATGTACACGCCAAAATCAAAACCCGTTTTCACACCGTCAAACACGCCTTCACGCACTTTAGTGTAACCATGCATGCATTCCGCTGCGAATACCAGAACGGCCAGGCCGGCCCGGTTGGCTGCACAGAAGCTCGCTGGGTCTCTCCG
>JAQCGA010000065.1 GCA_027619145.1 bacterium
TCCGGCGCCTTCCCCCTCCGCACAATTCCAATTCACAACAACCGCCTCTCCTTTCCTGTCCAGGCCCAGGAGACTGCTCTTTTGACATTCACAGCACACATCCCGCCAGTCACTCCAGAGCCAGGCAACCATGGCCAGCGCCTGCGAGGCCGCCGTTTCCCCCTGGATTTTACCGGTCGCATGATAGAAGGCCCTAGAGACCAGTCCAGACTTTATTTTTATCCCTCACTTTTGCTTCAACCAGAAGAGATCGAGTCTCCACCAGGCGTGCAGGCCCTGATGCTTTCCCAATCCGATATCAAAGCCCTCGGATCGGCCCTTCAATCGGGTGATAAAGCCATCTTGATCCCACCATCACCTGCTCCAGACGAGGTGCTCCGGTGAATCGCGCTGGCTTTATTCTCACGCTCCTTCTCTACCTCTTCCTCGCACCCCAGGCAATGGCGCAAGACAACGGGCGGTACGCCGGAGACCCGCTATTGCAAGGAGCAGGGGCCCGTTCGTTGGGGATGGGCAGCGCATTTGTAGCCATCAGCAACGACGCCACAGCGGTGTACTGGAATCCCGCAGGATTGGCCCGCCTGAACAGGCATGAGCTTCTTGTACAACACGCCGAGCAGTTCGGCGGCACCGTCAACCACGACGTCTTCGCAGCAGCCGGCCCTTCGTCCGCAGGCGGATTCGGCGGGGGTCTCGTACGCCTGGGCGTGGATGACATCAAACTGACCGGATTGGAAGATCCAGATGCTCCGCTGGGTCCAGACAACCGCCCGGTCGTCTCGAGCGTGGTAGGTACCACAGATTACACGTTTTATCTGGGGTACGGCCGCCAGGTACGACCAGACCTGGCACTGGGCACCGGCTTCAAAATCATCCGCCGCAACCTCAGTGTAGGAAACGGCAGCGGCTACGGCATCGACCTGGGGGCGCTATACACCCCTTCGCCCCAGTGGTCCGTGGGCCTGGTCATTCGCAATCTCACCCGTACCCGAATTCACTTCGACTCAGGCACCTCAGACCGGATCTCTCCTTCGCTGCTGGCAGGCCTGGCCTATCACCGGGACTTGCCTTCCTTGCAAGGCCGCATTACCGCCAGTACCAGCCTGCACCTGGGCGAAGAAAAGTCAAATGAGGACAATTTACAAGGCATCCAACTCGGTGCCGAATACGTCTACCGCGAGCGCATTGCTCTGCGCCTCGGTGCAGAAGGAAATCATTTTACCGCTGGTGCTGGCGTACGCCTGTACCAGCGAGTTGCCATCGACCTGGCCTTCCTGGAAAATGGGCAACTGGACAACACATACCGAATCTCCGCATCCGTATATTTTTAGCCCGTTCCCCATTCTCCAATCAGGACTCCTGCGATGCCCGATCCTTCCTTTGTGACCGACCCGGATTTTAGGTCCGGCTATATCGTTTTTGCCGGCAGGCCCAACGTAGGCAAGTCCACCTTGTTTAACGCCCTGGTGGGCGAACGACTCTCCATTATAAGTGCCAAGCCCCAAACCACGCGCGACCGAATTCTGGGCATCCTCACCACGCCTCGCTCGCAAATGATTTTCCTGGACACACCCGGCTTGCTCGAACCGCGGTACCGACTGCAAGAAGTGATGTTTAACCAAATCCGCAATGCGATACAAAATGCCGATGTTTTACTGGGTATCCTGGATGCCTCGGATCTCGAAACGTCCTTCGATGAGCCCGTCCAGAAAATCTTGCGGGCAACCGACACCCCCCGAATTGTCGCGCTCAATAAAATCGACCTGGTAGATGCAGAAACCGCAAAACGCACGGTGGATCTTGTCTCCAAAGCGCTGCCTTCCCAGGAAATTCTCCCCATTTCCGCACAGGGCGGCCACAATTTAGATCGGCTCAAAGTCGCCCTGGAAGCAGCCCTCCCCCTTGGGCCGCTGCTCTACCCCGAAGACACACTTACCGAACATCCGGAACGCTTTTTTGCAGCAGAGCTCATCCGCGAAGAACTGTTCATCCAACTCCACCAGGAATTGCCCTACGCCATAGCCGTCCGCATTGAAGAATTTATAGAAGACCGTCCCAAAGTCTACATCCGGGCAGACGTTGTGGTTGAGCGCGAATCCCAAAAAGGCATCGTCATTGGAAACGGCGGTAAAATGCTCCGCGCGATCGGGAAAAGCGCCCGCCTGAAAATTGAAACATTTTTGTCCCGCCCGGTCTACCTGGACCTGCACGTAAAAGTGTATGAAAACTGGCGAAAAAAAGACCAGGCCCTGCGGGGCTTTGGGTATTTGCCCTGAGAGGAAACAAGAACGTGGCCTACGAAATTGGCACCTACCGTTTTGACGTGGAACAGTTTTTCCCTCGCTCCCTGTTTGACCGCATCACAGACATCCGTACACATCACCCGGAAGTCGTCCGCGAAGAAGCCCTGGGCCGAAAACGCCGCCCCAAAATGACCGGGCCGAACGGGAAACTCCTCATTCTTACCGCAGATCACCCTGCCCGCCGCCTCACGGCCGCTGCCGGAGACCCGCTCGTGATGGGCGACCGGCACAGCTATTTGGGCCGCATCTTGCGCGTCCTGGCCGATCCCCGTTGCGACGGAATTATGGGAACACCCGACATCCTGGAAGAGCTCTTCATCGTACAACACCTGCTCAAGCAGGCAGGCGGTCCGGATTTTCTGGACAATCGCGTGATGGTGGGCACCATGAACCGCGGGGGGCTGGCTGGAACCGCATTTGAAATGGACGACGCCTTCACGGCCTACACCGTTGAAAGCATGACTGCTTTCCGGCTGGACGCCTCAAAACTCATGTTCCGGCTGGATGTGGACAACCCGGATTCCGGGAAAACCATCACCTCCAGTAGCCAGGCCGTTACCGCCTGCAGTCGCGCGGGGTTGCCCGTCTTCATAGAGCCTCTTCCGGTGCGTAAAACGCCGCAAGGGTACCAGGTCCAGAAGAATCCAACAGACCTGATTCAGGTCATTGGCATTGCAGCCGCCCTGGGAGAATCTTCACTGGGAACCTGGATCAAAATCCCTTATTGCGAAGACTATGCCCGCGTTGCCCGTTCTACAACTTGTCCCCTGTTCATGCTCGGAGGAGAATCCAAAGGCAATCCCTCTCCTATTTTGGAGGACTTTGCCGCAGGTATGGCCGTGGGCGGCAACGTACGCGGTGCCCTCATTGGCCGAAACGTACACCATCCTGGTGCCGACGATCCTCTGGCCATCGCCCTTGCAATACACGGGATTGTACACGAAAATCAGACCGCAGAACAAGCCCTTGCCGGCCTTCAACAAAGCCGAGACCAGAACCTGGACGCGCTTACGCGCTACGTTCAATAAGACTTCCCGCTGGGCTTCCAGCCTTCCAGCAACTGAAATTCGTTGAACGAATCCTAATCCGGGACCCCTGTATTGAAAACCATTCTCAAACTCGCCCTCAGCCTCGCCCTTGCTGGCCTCTTCCTCTGGGCTGCCTTCCGCAGTGTGGACTTACAGGCACTCTGGCTGGCCATTCAGCAGGTGAACCTTTTCTGGGTTGTGGTAACCGCCGTATTGTTCCTGGCCAGCATTTTGCCTCGAGCCTGGCGCTGGCGTATTTTGCTTTCTCCAATTTCCAAGGAAATTTCATTCTGGCGCATCTCCTCAGCCCTCCTCATCGCGTATGCGGGCAACAACGTTTTTCCCAGAGCCGGCGAAATCGCGCGCGCCGTTGCAGTCAAACAGGGCAAAGATCTTTCCCTCAGCGCAATTCTGGCCACCGTCCTGGTCGAGCGCGCAATCGACATGCTCGTCCTGCTGATGCTCTTCGGTGGCGTACTGCTTTCGCTGCGCAAAGAAATTGCCAGCATCTTCCCCTGGATGGAGGGCGTTGCTCTGCTCGCGTTCGCCGCAACCCTGGCCGGGCTGATGGTCTTCGCACTTCTTTCCGCCTATGGTGAACGCGCCCTTCACCTCGTGGAACGCGTTGTCGGAAAACTCTCCCAGCCACTGGCCCACCGCGTGGTAGAAATCTTCAGAGCGCTTTTCCAGGGCCTGGCGGGCGTGCGCACCACCTCCGGGTACGTGGGCATCCTCGTTTCCAGCCTGTTGCTGAACATCATCTACGTTCTGGGTACCTACTGCACATTCCTGGCGTTCAACCTGACCGAAACATATGGCCTCGGACTTGCCGCAGCCCTTGTGATCATGGTCGTTTCTACGGTAGGAGTTATTATCCCCACACCTGGCGGTACAGGCACATTTCACTACTTTTGTAGCCAGGCGGTATTTCACCTTTATGCGGTACCCCGTCCGGAAGCCCTCGCGTTTGCAACCGTAGTACACGGCATCGTATTTATTACCTACCTCTCAACTGGCGGACCCGGACTTCTGAAAATGGTCCTGCGCCACCAGATGCGCCCCTCTGCCGAATCCTCGCCCTCCTGAAAGAAAGAAGGTCGCCATTTTCAGGGCGACCTTCTCAATCATTCTCCGCGAGCAATTGCCTCATCCCGCCTTCTGAAGCCGATTTGCAATGGCCAGTTCCTCTTCCGCCTCCGGAATCATGTCCTTTTGCTGGTAGAGCCGGGAAAGACTGGTGTGGGAAAGCGGCTCATCCGGCGCAAGTTCAATGGCCTTCCGAGCGTGCACAATCGCCTCATCCACCTTGCCCGAACGATCCAGCGCCTGGCAAATTCCCAGATGCGCCAGGTAAAACTCAGCATCCTCATCCAGGGCTTTTTGAAAGCCTTCGATTGCGCCTTGCAGATCGTTTCCTGCAATTTTCTTTACCCCTTCCCGGTACCATTCTTTTGCAACCATACCTCTCCCTCTTCCGTTCAGCATTTCAATTCAGTAACCAGCCTGGACAAGCAGCGTTACCACCCCCGCCAGCAACAAAACCACCATGAATCCCGCAAAAAAGCGACACGACCAGCAGGCTTCCTCCCTGGAAGCGTCCTGCTCCAGAAACTGGTCACAGTACCTGCACTTCACGGCCTCAGACCGGATTTTCTGCCCACAAAAAGGGCAAGCCTTGAATTCACCGCGAAAAAACAGTGTGCTAGCCTCCCAGATTAGAACATCCCGGCGAAATCAATCGAGAAATATTGTTTTGGACTATACGTCTGTGCAAAATCCGTAGGCCAGGCCAGATCGTACCGAAACAGAAACATCCCCAAATCTACCCGCACGCCCAAACCGTAGCCCGCCTTCAAGTCTCGCAGCTCAAACCCGCCGTTCGCCGCATCCCAGGGATTAAACTTGTCCCGATTAAACGCACCGCCCACATCCATAAACAGCTCACCTTCCACATTCTGGAAGAAGAACGGCAACGGCCAGCCCATAGCCAGTTGTCTCAGAAGAGGGAAGCGGAATGCAACGTTGGCCAATACATAAGAATTACCAGCCAGTTCAAACAGTTCCGCCCCCCGCAACGGCCAGATGAAACTGGAAAAAAAGATCCGGTCCTGGTCCACATCCGCAATCGTCGAAAAATTCGGATTCACCGGATTGTTCACACCGCCTACAAAATAAATTTGCCGGTTGGGCCCATAACTTGTACCGCCGGACAGTCGAAAAGCAAACGTGTACTCGTCCAGAGCCAGAACATATTTTCGATAATCCATGTTAAACGACACATATTTCATGCCCGCCCAGCTCCCCTCTACACCCAACCGGGCTCGGCGCCCATCGACCGCTCCGTACCGGCTCATCAAAGAAGTATCATCTACCAGCGCCAGCCGAGAAATAACCGCCCGATTCGTAGCAACATGCACCCCCGAAAGCCCTCTCGTAGTCCCTCCTGTAAATCCGCCGCGTACAAATGGATTACTATATTGATTGAGCCGTTCGCGTGAAATCGTTAACGCGCCAGTACTGAATTCCACGCGGCTGAACCGGCTGAACGGACGCACCATTTGAATGTCTCCGCCATAATACCGGTCTGCGTTCAACTCGCCCTGATCGTAGAAAAATGTACGCGTGTGAAACCCAGAAAAATAATAATTCGTCTGACGCGCCACGTGCTCGTACCGCAACAACAGATCGCTATCCTTAATAGAAAAACTCAATCCCGTCTGAATGACCAGCCGGTGATCTCCCATCATATCCGTCAACGACAACTGCACCAGCCCGCCAACCCCATAAAACGTATCGAAACCTGCATTGGCCCCAAAAAACTCCGGCTTCAACTTCACTCGGTATTTCTTCACCTGAAACTCTTTGCCCCAATCCCGGAGAGACACCTGCCCATCTTCTCTCTCTACAGACCCACTCTCAGACCGCTCTTCTTCTACACCGTCGGCCTCAGCGGCTGCCAGTGCCATCTGGTCAGATACCCACTTTTCAATCTTCCGATTCATTGCCAGAGAGTCAACCTCTTCCGATGCCAGAGCAATCGTATCCACATCAGCCTTTGCTTGCTCTTCTTCTTTTTGCTGCACCTGCAACTCTACAAAACTTTTGTCTTCGATGCCCCGCAACCGCTTGGCATACCGCGTCAATGGCAAATCTTCTACCTGCTTGCGTTTTGCCTGCGGTTCCTTCAGCACAAAAACATCATATCCTGCGTTAGAATACGTATTAAATGCCAGCTTCTTTCCATCGGCAGACCAGTCAATATATTGCGCACTGGAAAGCAGGTTGGTAATTGGGAACACGCTGGCACTGTCTACATGTGTAATATAAATATTTGCCACACCGGTCCGATTTGAAACAAAAGCCAGCCGCTGGCTGTCCGGACCCCACGAAGGATGCTCATCGCCAGCTTCGCCCTGTACGACTTGTCGCAGTTCGGATCCATCCGGCCGAATCGTAAAAATATCGTACTGCCCAAATGGAAAATCCTTCTGCCCATGGTACGCCAGATCCGTGCTCGGCCGGTCCGAACTCATCGCAATCCACGCTCCGTCCGGAGACCAGTCCAGGTGTTTCTCGTCATACGGATCGCTGGTAATCCGCCGTAAAGACTCGGTCTCCAGATCCACTACATAAATGTCCGACCAGCCGTCCTTCAGTCCGACCACCGCAATCTGCTTTCCGTCCGGAGACCAGGTAGGCTCAAATAATGCGTCCAGGTCAAACCGGAATCGTTTTTTCACCTTCTTCTTTCGCACGTCCAGCGTATACAGTGTATTCTTATTCTTGGACTTGGCCGCAAACGCAATCTGTTTCCCATCCGGAGACCAGGTGATGCCTGGCCGCAACACAAACATCGACTCGAAAGCCGAAGATCGCTCCCCTTCTACCAGACGCCCCAAATCCTGCCCATCAATGGCGGACATCAGATAAATATCGAACGTCCCCTGTCGCTCGGTCACATATGCAATTTTGTCGCCCTGTGGCGAAAAACTGGGGGCAATATTGTAAAACCCCTGGCTGCCGCCCACAACTTCGCTCGTTAACCCTTTTGCCACTTCGTCGGATTCGCTGTGCAGGTTAATCTCGTTCCAGTACTGCCGCTTGAGCCACAGTTGCCATTGTTCATCCAGCTCGTCCACGCCGACCCCTACAGAAGACTTCATCGCCTTATCCACCGTACGCGCGGAGCGAAACGCCGAAATGAACTCTGTCACTTTGTCCTTGCCGTACATTTCGTCAATCATCACAAACACAGACTGGCCACCTTTATAAGCGAACGAGCCATTTAAAAAATTGATGGGTGGCACATACCCGGAAATGGTGGCATGCCGCATGAAATTGTCTGCCTCGTTATCCCAACCATCCTGAGAAAGGTATTCTGCAACTCCTTCGGCAACCCACAGCGGCGGCAGTGCCGCAGACTGAGACATCATCGCACCCAGCCAGCCGCCCCCGGTCCACATCTCCAGGGTAATCACGTGAGCCAGTTCGTGGTGAATCACGTGCCGGAAGTCCGAATAAGACCCCGTGTAGGGAATCACCACACGTCCCTGAGCAAACTCTGTGAACCCGCCTGTGAACTCGGACTGTTCATACGGCGCAATATTGGTTACAGAAAACCCGTTGTGCGAGTTGTAAAGCACAATAGGGTACCGGCTTTTCAGCGTATACTTCAGGTCCTTTTCAAGTCGAACCAGAGAACGTTCAGCCTCTTTGGCTGCGAACTCTGCCGCAGACTGGCAATTTCGATCAAAATAAATGATAAAATGTTCGGTTTCGAGGAAATGCCAGTCGTAATTGTCGTAGGTCACCTTGTTCTTGCCGAAATACTCCTGCGCCCCAATCGGCGTCCCGGCACTCAGGATTCCTATCAGCACGGTCATACCCCAAAACCGAAGCCGCCTTACCATTCTCAGCTCCTTGCCGTTAATTTTACTTTGGCGAATCCAGAATGCTGGGTGAACCATCGCCCATTTCTGGCGATGAGATAAAGAAAAATAGCAATCCATGTACCAGATCACTTGAACGCGAATAAATTCCACTATTCAATTTAAAATCAATATCTTAACGCATATTTTGCACATCAATAAAGCGAAAGGGGTCTGATGCCCCCATGACACTCTGGCGCGCAGAAGTTGCATCTTGTCGCACCAGGTGCGGTTCTGCTGTTAAATTCACGAGCATCCAGAAAGTTGCATATGCTTCGGCCCAGGTGCCGAGAATCTCCGGGGCATATACTTTTGCGCTTGACTTCAACTGCCTGGTACCCTTATGTTTAGGGCGTGACGTTCGCCGGAGACATCGCCGGGGCCCTTCCCGGTCTCCCCCCGTGTTCGCACAACCTTACCCCGAGGAATTGCCGATGGCCGATTCTCCCCGTGCCGATGCACTCTACAGAGAGGCACTCGAAAATGCCCTGTCTGAAGTCCAGGGCTTAACCAGTGAGATCGAACACACTCAGACCCTGCTCGCAACGCTGGTGCGACGAAAAAAAGCGGTGGAAGGGATTTGCCAAGCGATTCAAAGCTGGGTAGATGCCACAGAAGACGAAGCGTTTGACGACACCGACCCCCTGGATGCCTTTCCCAACCTGAAAAACGCAATTGCTCTTACCCAAGAAGAAGTCTCCCTCCTGACGTCTTCTGGCAGCGTGCGATAACCAGCCACTATACAAAAAATGGATTGTGCTCACACTCTTGTGCCACAGTGGTGATTGGGCCGTGGCCTGGGAAAATTCGAGTTTCGCCTCCCCGGCAGAGCACGTTTTTACGCACAGCAGAAATCTGCCCGTCGTAAGCCTCTCCTCGGGCACCTCCCATTGACGCAGCAAAAAGCGCATCTCCAGAAAAAAACACCCCTTCGGCAGCATATCCAATCCCTCCCGGCGTGTGGCCTGGAAGGCTTACAGCATCCACCACCAGGCTGCCAACCTGCGTTTGCCATCCGCCATCTACTGCCTCGCTCACAAGCGCCTTCTCCCTTCCCAGTAGTGAAAAATCTCGCTCGCAGCAAAAAACCTCGGCCCCCGTGGAACCGGCGACTTCGCGCAAAGCCCCTACATGATCTCCGTGGCCATGCGTCAGCAGTAAATGGGTAATTTTCACAGACATCTTTTTTACCAGATCCAGAATACGCCCGGCCTGCCCCCCTGCATCCACCAGCGCCCCCTGGCCGGTCTGCTTGCATTTGAGCACATAACAGTTCACCACCATCCCTGCATCCAGAATCAAACGTTCTACCGCCTGATCCCCATCTTCGTACGCATCGTTTCCATGCTCTGGCACCCATCCTCTGGCAACGCCCACCAGTTTTTCTCCGTCCAGATTCAACCGATGCGCCAGCTTCTGAATCTGGTCGTCATCCGGCACCAGCTCGTACGCCTCAATGCGCCCAATGTCCTGGGCTGAAAGCCCGGCAGCCCGGGCCAGGTCTGCTTCTGCAACCCCCTGACCCCGGCGAGCCTTTCCCACAATATCTCCAAAAAAATCCTCCAGCGCCTCATACACCATATCTACCTCCCAATCTGAATATTCCAGGTCGAAAACCAATCCGGTTTACCGCGTACCATGATACCCAAATTTCCACGAATTTCAACTCTTTTGCCAACCGAACCCCACAGTACCCCCTCTCCCTTTTTCCTGCGCCGAATTCTGCGTTGCAAAATTCAGGTGTAATTTGTATCTTGTGGGACCAAGATTTCGCTTCATACACAACAGACATAACAAAACCCGCAGGATAAACGCATGGCGCAAAATCTGAAACAACTTGTAGGCGAACGCGCGGCAGACTATGTTGAAAACGACATGGTTGTGGGCCTGGGAACCGGTTCTACCGCTTTTTTTACAATCCAAAAACTGGGCCAGCGAATCCGGGAAGAAGGGTTACGCATCTTGGGTGTACCCACATCGGAACAATCTCACGCCCAGGCGATCCAAGAAAAGATTCCTCTTACAGACTTCTCGAAAATTACCCGCATCCACCTTACCATTGATGGTGCAGACGAAGTGGACCCGGCCTTTAACCTGACCAAAGGCGGGGGGGGAGCACTCTTACGAGAAAAAATCGTTGCTTCAGCTAGCGAAACAGAAATTATCGTCATCGACGAAAGCAAATTAAAAGACCATCTGGGTGCCTTTCCACTGCCAGTAGAAGTGGTACCGTTCGGGTGGCAACGTACCCGTCTGGCCCTGGAAACTCTGGGATGCCAGAGCCAGCGCAGAGAAACGAATAGCGAACCATTTATAACAGACAACGGAAATTACATCCTGGACTGCGCCTTTGGGCGCATATCCAACCCGCCAGCACTGGAAGGCCAGATCCGCGCCATCTGTGGCGTGGTGGAATGTGGCCTGTTCACCGGCCTGGCACACCGCATTATTATTGGCAGAGCAGACGGTACCGTGGAAGAACAGACCGAACCCCGGCCTCTTTCTTAGTTCCTTACAAACATACCCCGCACAAGGAGGATACATGAGTATTCTCGTAAACAACAAAACCCGTCTCCTGGTACAGGGAATTACGGGAGGAGAAGGCTCTTTTCACACACGCCAGATGCGCGAATATGGTACGCAGGTCGTCGCAGGTGTAACCCCCGGAAAAGGGGGCCAGGACTTTGAGGGCGTACCTGTTTTCAATACAGCCGCCGAAGCGGTTCGAGAAACCGGCGCAGATGCATCCATCATCTTCGTACCAGCGGCATTTGCAGCCGATGCCGTGATGGAAGCCGCGGATGCAGGCGTAGGACTGGTTGTGTGCATCAGCGAGGGCATTCCTGTCCTGGACATGGTCCGCGTCAAAGAGTACCTCGCCACGCGCAAAACGCGTCTAATCGGTCCCAACTGCCCCGGAGTGATTACACCGGGGCAATGTAAAATTGGGATCATGCCCGCCTCCATCCACCGGACGGGGCGAATCGGGGTTATTTCCCGCAGCGGCACGCTCACCTACGAGGCCGTGGCCCAGCTCACCGCAATCGGGCTCGGCCAGTCCACCTGCGTGGGCATTGGGGGAGACCCGATCATTGGCACCAACTTTATCGACTGCCTCAAACTCTTCAACAAAGATCCGAATACGGATGCCGTCGTGATGATCGGCGAAATTGGCGGCTCGGCAGAAGAAGAGGCCGCCCGATACGTCCGGCGCTACTTCGAAAAGCCGGTCGTGAGCTTTATTGCCGGCCAAACCGCTCCTCCAGGACGGCGAATGGGCCATGCCGGTGCCATTATTTCTGGTGGACACGGTACAGCGGAAGAGAAAATGGCCGCCCTGGAAAAGTCCGGCATCCGGGTCTGCAAGAGCCCGGCCGATATTGGCCATGC